>CAZPNN010000418.1:0-10574 GCA_964587605.1 uncultured Chromatiaceae bacterium | reverse complement strand
CCCCGGCAGCGTCGCCCCGGTGGGAAATCCTGTCCGCGAGAATCGAGTCCCCGAGTCGCGAGCGGACAGGATTTCCCACCGGGGCGACGCGGTCTACGGAGTAAGAAGTCGCGAAACGTCGCGCCTGAAGGCGCTCCTACGCGCGGAAGAACTTCTGGAACGCAGCGGGCAGCTTCGTGATGTCGACGCTGTCGAGCCCGGCCGGATACGGCTGCGAATTCCAGGTCTGCCAGAAGACCGGCGTGCAGCCGGCGAGACGGCCGCTGCGCCCATCGGCAACCAGGCACGCCAGGGCCTTGCCGGAATAGGTGGTGTCCAGCTTCAAGCCGGCCAGGTCT
This sequence comes from uncultured Chromatiaceae bacterium, assembly GCA_964587605.1. Taxonomy (GTDB): domain Bacteria; phylum Pseudomonadota; class Gammaproteobacteria; order Steroidobacterales; genus SHZI01. Next base: position 10,236 of record CAZPNN010000418.1, on the reverse strand, counting down.
TTTGCCAGTGCGACGGCCTCGACGCATTCCGGCGTTGGCAGCGCGTACCCTGCGCCGGCAAATTCCGGGCGAAACTCCAGTGACGACGCCACGTGATCCGCACGGCTGCGCTGTTCTGGCGGCAATAATCGCTGGATGGCGGCTGCCAGTTTCAGGACTGCAGCAGCGTCGACAATGTTCTGCGGCACCACCTTCACGCTGACCACCGTGGCCGACGCAGTGGCAATGCGCAGTCCGAGCAGCAGGCCGGCGACGCTGCCCATCGTCCCGCACGGCAAGTAGACGCGAACGGGCCCATTGATGCCGGCGGCGGCCAGTTGTGCCGCCAGTTCCACTCCGGCATCCACAAAGCCGAGAGAACCCGTCGGCGAGGAACCGCCCCAGGGCACCTCGTACAGGCGCTCGGGGCCAGTAGGGTGCGTCTCGCGCAGGCGCGCGACCCGCGCCTGAATCTCGGCGCCCTTCATTGCGGGGACCATGTTTGTGCCGAGCAGCCCGTGCCAGCGAAGCGTAGTGGCCACCCACGGTGTCTGCACCTGGTCGGTGAGCACGGCATGACACGCGAGGCCGGTCTGTTTTGCGTAAATCGCGGTTGCTAGGGCGTGATTGGAGCCAGCGGCGCCGAACGTAAGGACGGCATCGCAGCCCCTGTCCAGCGCGTCTGCGAGCAGGTATTCAAGCTTGCGAACCTTGTTGCCGCCGTATACCGGCCCGGAGATATCGTCATGCTTCATCAGCAGCCCTGGCGCGCCGATCGCAGCGCCGAACCGCCCGGCAGGCTCCAGGGAGGTCGGCAACGTGGCGAGATGCAGCCTATTCGCCAACGGGGATGACCAGGTACTCGATGCCATTCTGACGCAGCCGGGTGCGCAGGCGGTTGAGCTGGTCGAGGTTGTCGATGGGGCCGATGCGCACACGGTGGAACCGGGCGCCATTCGCATCGGCCGCCTGGATCTCGGAAACGATGCCGAGCAGTGCGAGGCGTGCCTTGACCTTGTCGGCTTCGCCAAAGTTCGGAAAGGCACCGGCCTGGATGACATAGGTTCCGGGCACGGAGACTGGTGCGAGAATGGCGCCGCCCGAGGTCTCGGGCTGCTCGGGCACTTCAACTTCCGCGTCGGGCAGCATGTCGTAGAACTCGAAACGGTCGGATCCCTCGGCAACGGCAGATTCGGGTTCAGCAGCGGCCGGCGCCGGCGCGGTGCTGGTCGCAGCTGCCGGCGCCCCATCCGGCACCAGTTCCAGTGCGGAGCGGTAAAACCAGAGGACTCCCGCACACACCAGGAGCAGTAAGCCGACCACGATCCCCCGCGACGGGCCCGCGCTGCGGCGGTTGTGGCTCCGCCGTTTACGCCGGCTGCCAGCCTTTGTCACTACATGTACTCCAGCGGCCGGATACCGAGCAGGCCAAGGCCACTGGCGAGGACTGTGCGCGTGCCGTCCACTAGGGCGAGCCGGGCGCGGCTGCAGGCGGGATCAGCCTCGTCCAGCACAACGTGCTTGTTGTAGAAAGTGTTGAAGACGCTCGCGAGCTCGTACAGGTAGTGCGCGACCTCGAAGGGCTCGCGCTGTTCCGCCGCGCGCTTAAGGGCGTGACTGTAACCGCGCAGCTTCTGCACCAGCGCCCACTCCTCGTCGGCCAGCAGGAGCGCGAGGTCCACCGGTGCGCCAGTGGTGCCGATTCCGGCTTCGGCGGCCTTGCGGAATATGCCGCTCATCCGGGCGTGGGTGTATTGCAGGTACGGACCGGTGTTGCCCTCGAACTGCAGGACAGTGTCCCAGTCGAAGGTCACGTCGGTCATCCGGCGCGACGACACGTCGAAATACAGCAAGGCCGCCTGGCCCACGGCTTCGCTGACACCGGCCAGTTCCGCTGCCGGCACTTCGGGCAAGCCGCGCGCGTTGGCCGCCGCGCGTTCCTCGCGGTACCGACCAGCCCGATCGCGGGCTTCGTCGAGGACGGCTTCAAGCCACACGGCTTCGCCCTTGCGCGTGGACATGCCCCGGACGTAGCCAAAGCTCACGTTTTCACAGAGCGCGGGCCAGTTCAACTCCCACTCTTCCGCGACGGCCAGCTTGCCGAGGGCGGCGAAGACCTGGGCGAAGTGGTCCTCCTGCCGGGATACGACATACACATTGGCCCCGAACTGGTAACGCTCCCACCGGTCGATGGCCTCGGCGCAGTCGCGGGCCGCGTAGGTCGACGCGCCGTCCGATTTTTGCAGCATGCAGGGCGCAATCTCCCGGCCGAGGACGTCCGACACGTCGACGACGATGGCCCCCAGTGATTCCTTCGCCACACCGGCCTTCAGGAAGCGGGCGATCACCGGTTGCACCTTGTCGTTCAGCGATGACTCGCCGTCGTACGAGTCGAAGGTAATTCCGAGCCGGTCGTAGGTGCGCTGAAACCCTTCGAGCGACAGCCCCCGGAAGCGCCCCCAGAGTTTGACGATCGCGGGATCGCCCTTCTCGAGTTGGAGGAACAGTGCCCGCGCCTGCTCCCGCACGGCGGGGTCCTTGCCGCTTTCCTGGTTGGCGCGGATGTAGAGCTCAACCAGGTAGTCGATGGCCCGGGCCTCCAGCGCGGCCTCGTCGCCCCATTGCTGCCACGCCCAGATCACGAAGCCAAACTGGGTGCCCCAGTCGCCGATGTAGTTCTTCCGGATCACCCGCCAGCCCTGGTAGCCGAAGATCCGCGCCAGATCCGCGCCCAGGTTGGTGGAGCGCAGGTGACCAAAATGGAAGGGCTTGGCGATATTCGGCGCCGAGAAGTCGAGGACCAGCGTGCGGCCGGCGCCGAGATCGCGGCGGCCGAAAGTTCCCGGGTTGTCGCGAATCTCGCCCAGCACCTGCTCGGTGGCATTGATCCGGTTCAGGAACAGGTTGAGATAGGGACCTTCCGCCGCGGCGCTCGCAATGATCGGGTCGGGCGTGATCTTCCCGGCCACGGTCTTGGCGATCAGGTTTGGGGCAGAGCGGAACTCCTTGGCCAGCTGGAAGCAGGGAAAGGCGACGTCACCCAGCGCTGGATTCGGCGGAACAGTGAGGGCGTCTTCGATCTGCGCGGTGCGTTCGACAGGCCAGTCGAGCGCCGTGCGCACGACCTGCGCAATATGAGCGGTAATTTGCATTTCAACGTCGGGAGCTTCGGGAACGTCTGGAATTCTAGAACAATTCGGACGGGTCCACGTCGAGGCTCCACCGCACACGCCGTTGCGAGGGCAGCGCCGTGATTGCTGCCCGGAACTCCGGCAGGAAGAACTGCAGGTCGCGCCGCGCGTCGGCCTGAACGAGCAACTGGCCCCGGTAGCGGCCGGAACGACGCTCCATCGGCGCCGGTGCGGGGCCAAGCACGCGGACTCCGGCCGGCTCCGCCGACCGGGCAAGCCCCGCTACCGCCTCAAGGAATGTGAATACCGCCGGGCGGTCCGTAGCCTCGGCGCGCAACAGTGCGAGCGACGACCACGGCGGCCAGCCCGCACGCTGCCGCTCCGTAAGCGCCATATCGGCGAATGCGCCGTAGCCTTGCTGGACCAGAACGCGCAGTAGCGGGTGATCCGGAAACAGCGTCTGCAGGTAGACCTCGCCCGCCCGGTCTGCCCGGCCGGCGCGGCCCGCGACCTGGATGAAAGTCTGCGCGAGGCGCTCGGCGCTCCGAAAGTCGGTGCCGAAAAGTCCCTGGTCTACATCAACGATGCCGACCAGGGTCACACCCGGGAAGTCGTGGCCCTTGGTAAGCATCTGCGTGCCGAGGAGCAGGCGTGCTTGCGCAGAGTGGACGCGTGCGAGCCGGCGCTCAATTTCGCCGCGCCGGCGGGTCGTGTCGCGGTCAATGCGTTCCATCGGCTGGTCCGGGAACTCGCGGGCCAGCGCCTGTTCAAGGCGCTCGGTGCCCTGTCCGATGGCGCGGAGTTCGGTCTGGCACTTTGGACAGCTGACCGGCGCCTTGCGGTCACTGCCACAGTGGTGGCAGGTAATACGCCCGCGTTGCTGGTGGAGCACCATTCGTGCGTCGCAGCGGTCGCAGCCGATCACCTCGCCGCAGCCCGTGCACACCAGGGTCGGTGCGTAGCCCCGCCGGTTGAGAAAGATGAGTACCTGGCCGTCGGCGGCCAGGTGCCGGCGGATAGCGGCGAGCATGGGCTCTGTCAGCCCGTCACGCTGTGGGTGGGCGCGCCCATCGATCAGGTGGACCGTGGGCTGACCGGCAGTGCCAGTCCGGTCGGCCAGCACGAGTCGCTCGTAGCGGCCGCTGCGGGCATTCTCGACGGACTCAAGGGCAGGCGTCGCGGAGCCGAGGATCAGCGGCACGTTGAGTTCCCGCGCACGCCACACAGCGAGATCCCGTGCCGAGTACCGGAAGCCGTCCTGCTGCTTGTAGCTGGCGTCGTGCTCCTCGTCGACCACCAGCAATCCCGGCCGCTTCAGCGGCGTGAAGATCGCGGAGCGGGTGCCGATGACGATCTGCGCCGTACCGTTGCGCGCGGCGTTCCACGCCCGCAGACGCTCGCCGTCCGCCAGGCCGGAGTGGAGGACCGCCATCGGCACGGGGAACCGGCGCCGGAAGCGGTCGAGCAGCTGGGGCGTCAGGCCGATTTCCGGGACGAGCACCAGGCACTGCTGGCCAGCGTCCAGCCGCTCGCGGATACAGCGCAGGTAGACCTCCGTCTTGCCGCTGCCGGTGACCCCGTCGAGCAGGAAGCAGCGGAAATTGGCGACCGCGTTGACGGCGGCGACGGCGCGGCCCTGGTCGGCGGTGAGTTCTGGTGGCGTGTCGACGGGCAAGACCTCGCCCGCCACCGCTGGTGGTTCTCTCGATTTTCGCTGCCGGACCGGATCTCGGCCTTCGCGCAGGGCCTTGGGCACGGCGGTGGCGAATACTTCGCCGGGCGGGTGCTGGTAGTACGCGGATGCCCAGCGGAGAAGGCGCTGCAGGTCTGCGGGTAGCAAGGGCTCGGCATCGAGCACTGCCAGCGCCCGACGCAGCTTGCCGGCGGGCAGGTCGCTGGTCGCTTTGAGGCCGACCACCAGGCCAACGCGCGTGCCGCGGCCAAAAGGCACCCGCACGCGCATGCCGGGAGCGAGCGGAACGCCCGCCTCGGTCGGCGGGAGGTAGTCAAACAGGCCCATCAGAGGCGCGGCGACAGCGACTTCGAGGATCAGGGCGGCCGCCACGGGACTTATCCACAGTTCCTGTGGATAAGTCTGTGGACGACATGGGCTAATACGGTCCTCCGCCCAAGCTCGTCAACCATTATGACAACCTGATCATTTTTTGATCTAGCATGATTTATTAGCATATTCATATAGTTATACTTGTCTGCTGAAGTGCGCACCGCAAAGCAGGCGCTAACTGTCCCTCATTCGTGGGATTTGTGCATATGTGCAACCGCAGCGTGAATTCCGGAGGCCTCGGTAAGGGCTTTGTCAACCCCTTTTGGAGCGAAACGTTGTAGCCGGTACCTTTGTACCCGTGCTACTTGCCGAGCGCTTTGTTCAGTTTTTCGCTGAGGCGCTTGCCGAACCCTGACAATTCCTTCTGACCCGCTGCAGGCTGCGTTTGCTGCGCCTGTTGTCGGCGCTGCACCGGATCGTAGCCCAGCGCCGCCACGCACTCCGCATAGACGCCGGTCGGCGTGGTGTGCGTCTGGTTGACCACCTTCGCCAGGTTGGCGAGGTTCAGGCCTGCCCCCACACGCGAGCATTCCATGCCGAGCTCGTCCGCACGGGCAAGATCCCCGCCACCCCGGGCCACGGCAATCATCTGCGGCAGGAAGAGGCTGCGATCGCCGAGGCGGCCGGCACCCGTTTCCAGCGTCGAAAGCGCGTTCGGGTAGTCCCGCTTCTGGACCTGGTAGGAAGCTCGCCAGAGATAGGCGGTGCGTGGTGCCAACTCCGTGCCTGTCCAGGCCACAGCCCGTTCTTCGGCCAGATCCGGCTTGCGCTGGACCGTGTCGAGCCAGGTGCCGATCGCGAGATTCAGGTGTGGCGATAGCGGTGCTGCAGGCGAACTTGCCAGCAGGCTCTCCGCAAAGGGCAAGCCCGCCTTGGGGTCGCGACTGTTGACGGCGGCCAGCATGGCCAGCGCGGCGCGATCGGCGTCCAGTAATTGCTGGTTCTGGCCCGCGCGCAATTCGTCGTCGAAACGTGTCGACCGGCGGGTCTTGTCGCGCCGGCCTGTGCTGGTTTCCTGCACGTGCTGGAGCACGGCTGTCGTGCGCTCCTCGGGTGTGTCGTAGTCGGTGCCGAAGCCGGCCAGCGCCTGGAAAGCCAGCTCCACCGCGCCGGTCTCGAGCCCGCTCTTCAGGCTGTCTATCAGTTCATCGCCCTTGTCAGCCTGCGCTGCCGGCGCCTTTGCCTCCGCACGCTTGAGCGCCTCCTGCCGCAGACTTTCCACGCGCTCGCTGCGCGAGGCGCGGGCGGCGTCGATGCGCGCAAACAGGCTGCTGAAGGCGGCCGGGTCATAGCCAGCCGCCCGCACCATGTCGACGCCGGCCAGATCCGCTTCCCGCTCCTGCTTGCGATTCCAGCCCGGAGCAATCAGGTCGGACCAGACCGTCCCGGCCGCCTGGGTTGTGGCGAGGCTGTCACTGGCGAAGGACGTCAATTCGCCCGGGCGAACGGTGCTTTGGTTGGCCCGGCCGTCCACTGCGGTGGCAACGGCCTGTGCCGTTTCCAGCGTAAACGGCAGTTGCTGTATCTGGCTTTTGGTCTTTGCGTGACTCGCAAGCACATGGGCCAGTTCGTGGCTTAAGGCCGCCGCGAGCTCGTCCTCGCTCTCCACACGGCGGAAGACTTCGGAGCCGACGACGATGTTGCCGCGCGTATCGGTAAATACCGAAAACTCGTCAGTTGACTGGAGCAGGAACCTGGGCGCCGGGGGCGGGGCGTCCACCGTTGCCAGCAGCTTTGCGGCGATGTCCCCAAGGTAACTCTCCATCGGCGCTGACGTGATGAATATCATGTCGCGGCCCAGGTAGTCGCGGACGGCAGCGGCCTGGTCCGCTGCCCTCTGCTCGGCGCTGATTTCCGGAGGCCGGTGCGTCCCCTTCTCCTTGTCAGACTTGCGGGCGCCGTCAGCCATTCCGGCTGAACAAATAGCGAGTGCGCCAAACAGCAGGACACCGCCGGGGACAGTAGTGCGTTTCATGACGTCGTTACCTCATGGGCTGGCGGTCGCCGGCTTCGGCGCCACACAGTCCTTCGCGGCCTTCGGGTCGATGCCTGCGACGGCTGGCTCGGTGTGGTCCGCCGCGCGTGAACTGGCGCTCTCCACGCAGATTCTTGTCGGCTGGTTGCCCGCTGGCAGGCCGATCTTGAGTTCAGCACGATCCAGCCATTTTTCCTCGCCAGTCACCAGGCTGACCTTCACGAGACCCAGGCTTTCGTCGCAGCCAAGCAGGCCACGACCCACGGCGAGCTGGTCGCTCGGAATTTCCTCGATGAACTTTCCGTTGCTGTCGAAGACACCCACTTTCGGCGTCAGGGCGCCGTCCAGCGTCATGCCCGGGATGGAGCATTCGGCGAACACGGGTGGAATGCCTGGAAGAGCGACAACCAGGATGGCGAACAGACGCTTCACGGCTTTTCTCCTACCGCAGGTTCAGGGGGGGGTGCCACCGGAACCTCATCGGTGGCGGGTGGCGGAGACTTCCGGCGCCACGCGGTATACCGGTTGATCCAGTCCTGAAAGTGCCACCGGTCCAGTTTCTCCACCCACGGCCTGACTGCCGGCCCGAGGAAAGACACGGGGTGGGGAAATTGCTTCAACTCCTCCTGGCGGTAGAACTGTTTCACGGTTGCGGCAAAGGCCAGCGCCACCAGCACCATGCCGATCCAGTTGGAGGGAGCGAGGCCGAAGCGGATCAGAAGTGCGGCGCCACCGCCGAGCAAGAGGACGACGAGCACATAGATCAGGGTCTGAATAGGCATGAGCAGATCGATCGCGATGCCGACCACGACCGCAGCAAACACCGACTCGGGGGACGCACCCGCGAAACTCAGAAACCCGGCGAGACTGAGCCAGCAAAGCAGCCCGATGGCCGACACGACCCGGCGCTTCGGCTCGTCCAGCAGGATCACGAGGAGCGGCACGAAGAACGCCAGCAAGGCGAGCAGCAGTATTGCCACGCTCGCCGTCGTTCCGGACGACATGTCTCGCGCGTAGTGATCGCCGAGGCTGAGCAGGTTGTCGATCGCGGCCGCGTGCAGGATCACGCCCGGCACCTGGCCGTGCACGGGGCTCTGGTGCCAATCGGAGATTCCCGTAACGCGGGCACCCACGAGGACGATCTTGTCGCGGAGCAGGGCCCTGACCTCCGTCGGATCGCCGTAGCGGACGACGGACGCGGGCAGTACCGTTACGGCGGGGCACGGCAGCGACAGGCCCTTACGCGGCGAATTGCGCAGGTCCTCGAAGATTCCGAGTAACAGCTGCGTGACGCTGGTCTTGAACGCCAGCCAGGCGGAAACGCCACCGCCTTCGTCGGCGTAGGGCTGGCAGACTCCGGCGGAATAAAACTGCCGCTGCTGTGCCGGCGGAAAGGCGCCCCAGCGCACCACCAGTGGTGCCGCAAAAGGATCGCTGCCGGGGGCTCCTCCGGCCGTGCGGAGCAGATTGCAGCCAGGCTGCTGCCGATCGGGATCCAGGCAGAAGGCTTCGAGCATGGTGATGGCCGGCGTTGACTGGCCGGCCTCGGCTCCCAGCTGCAGCGGGTAGCGGTCACCGCACCCCCACCAGCCAAGCAGCGCCACCCGGGCCTGACCAGCGCGGCTATCGTGCCAGTTGCGGAACTCCGGCAGCAGCGAGTCGGGATCCGCAAGCACCAGCGTTTCTGCCGGCGGGTCATCCGGACAAAACGTGGCAAGCGTCGATGTGGGCGGGCCGGTCTGGATCTGTGCCGAGAAAATCAGAGTCGTGTCAGTGAACGAGTCAATCGGGGCCAGCAGGTTCATCGGCTCGTCCAGCGGCGTGACAGCCTCGCCGGTGTCGGCCGCGTTGCCGTGCTCCTGGCGGTAGAGTATGTCGAGATACACCACGGCGGGTGTGCCCTGAAAGATGGTCCGGAGCAGCCGACCCTGATCGGCGTATGGCAGGGGCCACCCCTTGCCGGCGCGAGCGAGGAAATCGTCATCGATCAGAACCACGACCACATCGCCGGAGGCGGCGTAGAACGGCGCGGTCACCCGCAGCGCCGCCTGTTCGGAGTGCTGGTACGACGCCGTCTCAATGCCGAAGGGATCCATCAGCAGCAGGCAGAAGAACGCAAGTGCGATCAGCACCATCGTCACGAGTCCGGGGGGCTTGCGGCCCGGCGTCATGCCGGGCTCGGCGAGCCCGGCCTTGAGTGAACTGAGAGAAATCACGGGCCTACCACGGGGGTCATGCCTCTTGTTCTTAGCTCCTGCCCGGATACTAGGCCATCGGCGGCCGCGGTGCATCCGCGGCTCGCCATAAGGCAGGAAGGTACCTTTCTAGAGAGCCTTGACCGACTGGATCAGCGCCGCGGCCATGGCCTGGCCGTCGCCGTAGAGCATGTGGGCGTTGTCGAGGAAGAACAGGCCGTTCTCGATCCCGGAGAAGCCGGCGCCTTTGCCGCGTTTGATGATGATGACGTTCTTCGCCTTGTCGGCATTCAGGATGGGCATGCCGTAGATCGGGCTGGCCTTGTCGGTGCGGGCGGCGGGGTTCACCACGTCGTTGGCGCCAATGATCAGCGCGACATCAGTGCTGTCGAACTCCGCATTGATCTCGGACTCGTCATAGATCACGTCGTAGGGCACGCCCGCCTCGGCGAGCAGCACGTTCATGTGGCCGGGCATCCGGCCGGCGACCGGGTGGATGGCGAACTTCACGGCAACGCCCCGGTCCTGGAGCAGCTTGGCCAGTTCCCACACTTTGTGCTGGGCTTGCGCAACGGCCATGCCGTAACCCGGAACGATGATCACCTTCTGGGCGAAAGCCATCATCACGCCGACGTCGGCGGCATCAATGCTCTTCATGGTCCCGGAAACTTCGCCCTGCGTGCCGCCGGTATCGCCGAAACCGGCGAACAGCACATTGCCGAGCGAACGGTTCATCGCCCTGGCCATCAACTGGGTCAGCAGCGTGCCCGCGGACCCGACCACCATGCCCGCGATGATCATCGCGGCGTTGTTGAGAACGAAGCCCTCGAAGGCCACGGCGAGACCGGTGAGTGCGTTGTAGAGCGAAATCACCACCGGCATGTCGGCGCC
>CAZPNN010000417.1:0-8327 GCA_964587605.1 uncultured Chromatiaceae bacterium | reverse complement strand
GCGGGCGCGAGGCAAGATCGTCATTCGCGTGAAGGACTGATCCGGCGTCTCAGGCAGCAAGCACAATCCCGCCGGTGACGTTCAGCACCGTGCCCGTCATGTAGGCCGAGTCCGGGCCGCAGAGGAAACGAATTGGCCCGGCCACGTCTTCGGCCGTTCCCTGCCGGCGCAACGGCACGCTGTCCAGATCAGGTTTCCCGAAGTCTGCGGTCATGTCGGTGTCGATGATGCCGGGCGCCACGGCGTTGCAGAGGATGCCGAGCGGTCCGCCGTTACGGGCGAGGTGCCGCGTCATGCCGATCAGCGCGGCCTTGGAGGCCGAGTATTCCGTGCCGACGATCACGCCGCCCCGGTAGTAGGCCATTGAACTGACGATCACGATCCGGCCGCTGCCGCGAGCCACCATCGGTTCCCACACGGCCGCTATGCAGTTCTGCGTGCCGTTCACATTCACGTCGATTACCCGGTCCCACTGCTCCCAGTTGCCGGCCACCGTCCCTGCCGGGCAGACGCCGGCATTGCACACCAGGATGTCGAGCCGGCCGAACTCGCGGAGAATGTCAGCGGCAACGCCGGCGCAGGCCTCGCGGTTGCGGATGTCCAGGTTGAAATCGCGAGCCGTTGCCCCGCTGGTAACGAGTTCCCGCACCACGGGTTTGCAGGGCAGGATGTCGGCCAGACAAACCGTGGCGCCGGCCTCGGCCAGCGCCCGGGCCGCTGCCGCCCCGATGCCCCGGGCGGCACCGGTGATCAGGGCAACCTGGCCCGTAAGTTCACGGCCATGGGCCGGTTTATTCGCCATTGCTTCGTTCCCGCCGTGCGGCGCCCGTTCGGCGCGCTCGTTACAATACCTCAAGGTTCCACAAGGACGACCAGCCGCGATGAGCGACAGCGACGATCTGGCCGCACGTTTGAGGCAGCTCCGCGACAAGCGCGGTTACCTGCTGCCCCATCACGGCCTGATGGCCATCAGCGCACCGCGCCTGCTCGACGCTTACGACGCCACCTACACCGCGCTGGCGCTCGAACCGCGCGCGCTTTCCCGGCACGATCACGAGTTTGTCTGGCTGGCCACGCTCATTGCCACGGACGAAGCCTTAGGCTCGCACCATGTCGCCAGGTTTCGCGCGGCCGGTGGTGAACCCAAAGAGATTGAAGTCATCCTGGCCCTGACTGCGCTGGCGCTTGGGGCCGGTGCCTATCGCTTCGTCGATCGCCACTGGTTGCCTCATCTTCCCGGCCTCGATCCGGAAAGTGCTTACCTGGCGGCGTTTCAAAGCGCCGCGACCGGCGTGCCCCTGCGGCTGGCCCACCTGGCCGCCGCCGCTGTGCACACCTGCGGGGCCGCCTGGGACGCGCTCGAATGGCAGATCTGCGCCGCCTACGCCGACGGTGTTCCGGAAGCCGAGCTCGCCGAGAGCTTGTCGCTGACGATGTTTCCGGGCAGCGTGCCGCATTTTGTCGAGGCCGCGCGCGTCTGGCGCGAGTTGATCGTGGCCGGCAAGGTCAGTGCCTCGGCGGATTTCCGGGCCTGGGCCGCGATGGCCGGGCAGGGCGGCTACGACGAAGCCTCCGGCCAATCAGCCGGCCAATCATCCGGCCAATCATCCAGCAAGGGCAGTAGCCACCGATGACGGGTCGTCGCGTGCTGGTGACCGGCGCCGGCTCGGGCATTGGCCTTGCGTTCCTGCGTGCTGCGCTGGTGGATGGTGCGACCTGTGCCGCCATCGTGAAGGACTCGGCCGACGCTGCGCCACTGGTCGGGCTGTTGCCGGCGGCGCTGACTCACCGCCTGGACCTGAGCGAGCCAGAGCGCGTTGCTGGTGTCACGCGCCAGGCGATCGACAGCCTCGGTGGAGGCCTCGATGGCCTGGTCTGCTCGGCTGGAATCTTCGAGCAGCGCGGCGCGCTCGAGACGGATTTTGCTCAATGGCGCAGGCTGATGGATATCAACCTCACCAGCACCTTCGAAGTCACACGTGAATGCGCCCAGGTGATGAGCGCCGCCCGGCGCGGTTCGATCGTACTTTTGAGCAGCCAGATCGGCATCGTCGGCCATGCGCGCGCGGCTGCCTACAGCGCTTCGAAGGCTGCGCTCAATGGCCTGACGCGTTCCTTGGCCCTGGAGCTTGCCGGCGCCGGGGTGCGCGTGAATGCCGTAGCGCCAGGCCCCATTGCCACGCCGATGACCGAGGCAGCGCGTGCCGACCCGGGACGCAATGCGAAGTTGCTGACCAGCATTCCGCTCGGCCGCTACGGCACTCCGGAGGAAGTTGTCGCGGCCATCGCCTTCCTGCTGTCAGACGCCGCTGGCTTTATCACCGGCCAGGTGCTGTGCGTAGACGGTGGCGTTACGGCTGCCTGAGCGGCACCGGCTCCAGCAACCAGTTGCCGGATTCCCGCCGGGCCGGGCACGGAATGGCGTAATCCACATCCCCTTTCGCCGCCATCAGCGCCTGACGGTCGATCCGCCAGCCCCGGTTGTCCCATTCGCGCAGCCGTTCCCGAAACCGGATCACGGTGTGATCACCGGGCATCATGATTTCGCGGGTCAGCGTGCCGGGGGTGCGTATCGGGTTCAAGGCTTCGAGGATCACGATGTCTTCGTGGGCAATCTTCAGGTTGATGTCCATCACCTTCTGGTCCATCGACTCCTCGAGCATGCAGTTGCGCATGTTCAGGAAATAGATCCGCGTGCGGTTGCTGTCGACCGGTGCTTCAAAGAAGTACTGCACCAGGTTGCTGTCGGCATTGATGAAGATCGAGGTCACGAGGACGTTGGGGCCGTGAAACCACGAGCCGGCCCGCAGTTCGCCGGTACGATTGCGTTCTTTGGCGAAGGTCGTCATTTCGAGTTTGGGATTGCCAAAGTAGGCCTCGAAGCCACTACCCCAGGGGCTTTCGATGGCCCGGAAGGTTTCGGTCAGCATCGGCGGAAAGCCCTGGCCGGGGTGTACGAATTCGTTGTGCACCGGGTCGAGACCGTTCTCCATGGACCGTTCGTAGTAGCAGTTGATGTTGAGCACCGAGATGTCGCTGGCCCGCCAGCCGTCCTGGCCGTACTCGGGCACCGGGCACACCGGCGGGCGCTCGGCTTCCGGAAGGTCGCCGAGGAAGGCAAACACCACGCCGTATTTTTCCTGCACCGGGTAGCTGTCCACCTTGCCCTTGCTGAGCAACCCGCCGCGCTGCACGCAGGTGTCGGCAAGCACATGCGCCGCACCGCTGCTGCCACGAAAGGCGACGAAGGGCAGGCCGAGCAGGTCCACGCGCAGCGGAGCCTCGCTGGTCAGTTCACTGGTCAGTTCACTGGGCAGCTCACTGGCCTTGCAGATCGGGTACCAGAAATTGATGTACATGCCAGAACCCTTTGATATGAATTGCCGTGGCCAGGAGCGCGCCCTGGCAAGTTAGTCTGATACAGCAGCGCCGGGGAACACCCGGAGCAACAGCACCGTAACCAGGACGTAGCGGAAAAACTTCCCGATAGCCATATAGAAGAGACAGGACCAGAAGGGGAGACGCAGCCACCCGGCGACCGCGGACAATGGATCGCCAACGCCCGGCAGCCAGGACAGCAGGCACGCTTTGGGGCCGAAGCGCTGCAGCCAGGTGAGGGCCCGGTGTTCACGGGGCTTGTGATGAGTGACCCGCTCGTAGGTGCGCTCCGCGCCGTAGCCGACGAGCCAGCTGATGCCGCCGCCGATCGTTCCGCCCGCCGTGGCGGCCAGCATGACGGGCCAGAACATTGCCGGGTTGAGCCTGATCAGACCGAACACCACCGGTTCGCTGCCGAGCGGAAGCAAGGTGGAGGAAAGCAGCGCGACGACGAACACCGTGGACAGGCTGTACCGGGGCAAGGCCAGGGCGACGAGCAGGGGTTCCAGCCAGCCCGCCGAAGCCAGGTCGTTCTCAATCAAGACGCTTCACCGTGGTTATTCCGGAATGCCGTCATTAATTATGAGTGAATCACGAGGGTAGCGCCGCCGCCTGCAGATGCACGACCGAAGTCCACTCCGGTGGGCTCCGGCCCGGGGGCCTGGGCAGGGAGCGATTCACTGACGACCCCGGCTGTCCGGTACAACATGATTGCCGAGCCGGCCTTTTCCCTTGCGGAGAAACGCGGTTTTCCTCATCCGGTTGGTGATGATTTTCTCCACGCCGACGATGAAGTAAGCGAACGCGGCGACGGCGAGGATGCGCCACCAGGCATCGAGGCCGATGGGCGCGGAGTGGAAGAGCGCGTTCATTGTGGGCGCGTAGGTGAAGAGCAGTTGTAGCGCGATCATCGCAAGCGAGCCGAAGATGACCCATGGATTCGAGAAGAATCCGATGGCAAACATCGAGCGGGTGAAGCTGCGACAGTTGAAGAGGTAGAACAGTTCGACCATGACGAAGACATTCACCGCCACCGTGCGTGCTTCGGCCACGCTCGCACCGCGCTGCTGCTCCCATGCAAAAAGCGCGAAGCCGCCGCCGAGCAGGACCAGCGCGACGAGCAGGATGCGCAGCTGCAGCCAGCCGGTGAGGATCGGCGTCTTCGGATCGCGCGGAGGGCGACTCATGATTTCGCGCTCCTTTGGCTCGAAGACGAGCATCAGCCCGAGAAGGATTGCCGTGGTCATGTTGATCCAGAGGATTTGCACGGGCAGGATCGGTAGCGTGGTTCCGGCGAAGACTGCGGCGAGAATCATGAGGCCCTCGCCGAAATTCGTCGGCAGCGTCCAGACGATGAATTTGGTGAGGTTATCGAAGACGCTGCGACCTTCCTCCACCGCAGCCTCGATCGAGGCGAAGTTGTCGTCGGTCAAAATCATGTCGGCGGCTTCCTTCGACACATCGGTGCCGGTGATGCCCATCGCGATGCCGATGTCGGCCTGCTTGAGAGCGGGCGCGTCGTTAACGCCGTCGCCAGTCACGGCGACGATGTGGCCGCGCGATTGCAGCGCCTTGACCAGCCGCAGCTTTTGCTCGGGCGAAACGCGGGCGAAGACGGAGGCGCGCTCGGCGGCATCCGCGAGCTCGTCGTCGCCGAGTTTTTCCAAATCGCGCCCGGTGAGCGCGACGATGTCCGCGCTCTTGTCCAGGCCGATCTGCGCGGCGATGGCTTTGGCGGTCAGGACGTGGTCGCCGGTGATCATCTTTACGTGGATGCCAGCGGTCCTGCACTTCGCCACGGCGGCGATGGCTTCGGGGCGCGGCGGGTCGAGCTTGCCCTGGAGGCCGAGGAAGGTGAGGTCGTCGGCGACGTGCTCGTGCTCCAGGGCGCTGTGCGCCGGCGGCATTTCGCGCCGGGCGAAGGCGAGCACACGCAGGCCGCGCGCGGCCATCGCCTCGGCGTTGCGGAGCATGAGCGCCTTGTCCAGCGGCGCGCGTTCGCCCGCCTCGCTGAGCGTGTGCACGCACCTGTCGAGGAGGGCTTCCACAGCGCCTTTGATGTAGATCATCTTCGGCCCGTGGCCCGCGCCGTGGAGCGTGGCCATGTATTGGTATTCGGACTCGAAGGGGATGCTCTCGATGCGCGGCAGGCGCCCGGTCATTTCCGCCTCCGAAAGCCCTGCCTTCTGCGCGGCGACGATGAGCGCCGCCTCGGTCGGGTCGCCTTGCACGACGGTGCGGCCCTCGTCGTTGCGGACGAGCCGCGAATCATTGCAGAGTAGCCCGGCGCCGAGCGTTTCGATGAGCGCGACATTTTCGCCCACGATGACTGGCGCCTGCTCGAAATGAATTGTTCCCGCCGCCTCGTAGCCACTGCCGGTGACATGATAGAGACGTCCGGCGGCATGAATTTCCTGCACGGTCATCTGGTTCTGCGTGAGCGTGCCCGTTTTGTCCGAGCAGATGACGGTGGTGCTGCCAAGCGTCTCGACGGCAGGCAGCTTGCGGATGATCGCGCGCCGCCGTGCCATGCGCGCCACACCGATGGCCAGCGTGATGGTGAGCGCCGCGGGCAGCCCCTCGGGGATGGCGCCGACAGCCAGCGCGACTGCGGCCATGAACATGTCCACCCACGATTCGCCGCGCGCGAGGCCGACGATGAACGTGACCGCCGCCAGCCCGAGGATCACGTAGAGCAGCACCCGGCTGAACTGCTCGATCTTGCGCGTGAGCGGCGTCTGAAAAGTCTCCGCCGTGTGGATCAGTCCGGCGATGCGGCCCATCTCAGTCCGGTCGCCGGTGGCGAAGACGACGCCCTCGCCCTGGCCGTAGGTGACGAGCGTGCCGGTGAAGGCGAGATTTGTGCGCTCGGCGAGGATCGACCCGGCGGGCAGCGGCGCGGTCTGCTTTTCCACCGGGACGGACTCGCCGGTCAGCGCCGCCTCCTCGATTTGCAAATTGCGCTGGTGCAGCAGGCGCAGGTCGGCGGGTACGCGGTCGCCGGATTGCAGCAGCACCACGTCGCCGGGCACGAGCTGCGCGGAGGGAATGCGCAGCTTCTCGCCGCCGCGCCGCACCGTGGCCTCGGTGAGGACCATGTTCGCCAGCGCGTCGATGGCCTTCTCCGCCTTCGCTTCCTGAAGATAGCCGATGACGGCATTGATGGAGACGACGCCGAAAATGACCGACGCATCCACCCACTCGCCCAACGCGACCGTGATGCCGGTGGCGGCGAGCAGGATGTAAATAAGCGGCTGATGGAACTGCAAAAGGAAGCGCATCCATTCGCTCATCCGCTTCCGCGCGGTCATCTGGTTCGGGCCAAACTGCCGCAACCGCGCCTCGACCTCGGCCTGCTCCAGGCCAGTGGCCAGGTCGCTCTCCAGCCGCCCGGCGGCTTGTTCGGACGGGAGTTGGTGCCAGTTGGTTGCGGTGAGTTCTTCCATGGGTATTTCGGTGGGAATTTTTATGGACAATTACTCTGCGGGAGGCCACATGACCAGCACCAGACGCCGACCGCCAGTTCGGTGGACTCAACCCATCGCGTCCAGAAACCCCTCGAACCGCCGGCGCACGTCCTTAGGGTCGCGCACGTTGTCACCCAGGCCGAGCTCATCGGCCACGAGTTCCTGCGCGCGGCGGACTTGTGCGAAGTGCTGCCGGAGTCAGTGCCGGGTGGCCCAATCCAGCCAGGGGAGGTTACTGCGCTCGGGCACGATCAGGACCACCTCTACGCCGCGCCCAGTCGCCCGCTGCAGAGAGGTCTGTGGTGACCAGTATTCTTTCGGTAATCACATCCTGATCGAGAGAACAGGACAGGTGGCGTGCCGGAGTACCCCCTCGGTCGTGCTGCCGAGCAGAAGGTGCTTCACGCCGCTGTAGCCGTGCGTGGTCATCACGATCAGCGCGGCGTTGTGATCACGGGCGTAGGTTACGATCTCTTCGGCAGGACGGCCGACCAGAACCGAGGCCTTCGGCGCGCCGCCAAAGGCCTTGATATTAGTCTTGATGAAGCCATCAAGGTGGCCCTCCGCGCTCCTGACCAGTTCGGTAATGGATGGCACGGCGACCGGCCCCATATCCAGGGTCGTGTAGATGTGCGGCTCCTCGACCACATAGATGCACCGCGTGTCCGCCTGCAGCAGATCGGCCATCTTCTTGACCCACGGCAGCGCCTTCAGTGACTGCTCCGAGAAGTCCGTTGGAAAGATCAGCAGGCTTTTTTCGGCCATGTGGTGTGCTCCTCAATATTCTTTGACGCGGCTCAGCCTGTGGCCTTCTGGCTTGCTTTGCGCTCCGCGCGACTCGCAAGCAGGGGCACCGGCTCCAGGACCCAGTTGCCACTGCCGCGCCGTCGGGGTGAGGGAATGGCGAAGGCAGTGTCCTTGCCATTACGCTTGGTAAAATCGTCCCAGTCAATGCGCCAGCCCCGATCGTCGAACTTGCTCAGCCATTCCCGGTAGGCGGCGACGGCCTTGTCCGCTGGCATCAACACCTCCTTCGTGTTGCTGGTTGGCGTACGGGGCGGGTAGACGTCAACCAGGATCTCGATGTCCTGCTGGGCGATGATCTTGTTGCGGGCGTGAATCGGACCGTCGTTGTGCGGTTCCAGCATGAAGTTCCGCATATTGACGAAGAAGATCCGCGTCTTCATCTGGTCGACAGGCTGTTCAAAGAAGTACTGCCGGAACTTCTGGTTCTTGCCCACGTTGATTTCCGTGACCATCGTGTTCGGGCCGTGGGTGCCGCTTCCCGCGTAGACGTCGCCAGGCGCCCCGGCCGTGGAACTCACCTGTTTCCAGGTCTTGTCTTCGAGTCCCGGCGATTTGAACCGGTGGATGAACCACATGCCCCAGCCCTGCGGGTAGTTCTCCACCTCGTACTCGCGAACCTTGTACGTTTCGCGGTTGATGCCCTTGAAGCCGTGGGTCGGGTGCACGAACTCGTTG
>CAZPNN010000416.1:0-7104 GCA_964587605.1 uncultured Chromatiaceae bacterium | reverse complement strand
TGATTACAGTCCTTGCGAGATTTTAATGCTTCGCAAGAGGCGTCAAACACATCTGCGTTGTGGCTGGTTTTCCCCAGGGAGAGCCGGCATGGTTAAAAGTTTGCCTGGCGGCTATAGCGGGCGGGAACCACCCGATCCCATTCCGAACTCGGAAGTGAAACTGCCCAGCGCCGATGGTAGTGTGGGGTTTCCCCATGTGAGAGTAGGTCACCGCCAGGCACCTATCCAAAACCCCTGTCGCATCGCTGCGACAGGGGTTTTTTCGTTAGCATCAGCACCATGAATCAGCGGCAGCCCTGGGAGATCATCAGTGCACTCCTCCAGCGTGAGGAGATGGTGGCGCTCGACCAGTACCTCCAGCACCTGTCGTCCGGTGAGACCGTGCGAGCGGTATTCCGACTGACTCCCGATGAGCAGGAAAAGCTCCTGACGTTGCTGCCGCCAGAGAGTGCGGCTGATCTCATCGATGACGTGCCGGATGCTCAGGCAGCCGAACTGCTCGACTACCTTGAGCCCGGTGAAGCTGCATCCATCGTCAATGAGATGGATAGCGACGAGGCGGCAGACGTTCTCGCCGAAATGGATAGCGAGGATGTAGAGGAAATCCTCAGTCTCATGCACGCCGACGAGGCGGCAGAGGCCCGCCAGCTCATCGCCTTCGACCCGGCGACTGCCGGCGGTCTGATGATGAAGGAGTTTCTGAGCTACCCCGGCACGATGACCGTATCTGATGCTGTCGCTGACATTGCCGTTCAGGGCGAGGACTATCCGATTTACTACCTCCAGCACGTTTTTGTCGTTGGGCCATTGGGCCGCCTGCTAGGGGTTGCCGGACTCACCGACATTGCCAGGGCCAAGCCAAATTCATTCCTGGAGGAACTGGCCACTCCCGTTGATGCCGTCAATCCCACGGCCGGACTCGATCAGCTCGAGGATTTTTTCGAATCACGGGATACGCCACTAGCCCCGGTCATTGACGACGCCGGGAGGCTGATCGGAGCAATCCGGCGCCGCGCGGTATTCGATGCCATTGCGGAGCGTGCCGACGAGTCTTACCTGAAAAGCCAGGGCATCGTGGGCGGCGACGAATTTCGCTCAATGCCCCTGCACGTCCGGTCCGGACGGCGACTGTCATGGTTGATAGTGAAAATCTTCCTCAATCTGGCGGCGGTAAGCGTCATCGCCCTCTACGAGGACACCATCGCAGCCGCGTTTACCCTGGCCGTTTTCCTGCCCATCGTCTCGGACATGAGCGGTTGTTCCGGCTACCAGGCAGTGGCGGTCAGCATGCGCGAGCTGGCTCTGGACATCATTCAGCCCTCAGATGTGTTTCGCGTTTGCCGGAAGGAGGTCGCCCTGGGGCTGGTTACGGGAACCATCCTCGGCCTGCTGCTCGCTGGCGTGGCCTGGATGTGGAAGGGTAATCCCTGGCTCGGCCTAGTCGTGGGCACGGCGTTGGCCGTGAATACCGTAGTTGCCGTGATCATCGGTGGCGTACTGCCCCTGCTTCTGAAGGGCATGCGGGTCGATCCAGCACTGGCGGCCGGGCCTGTGCTGACCACCATCACTGATACCGGTGGCTTCTTCCTGGTCCTGAGCCTGGCGACACTGGTTCTGCCGCACCTGATTCCCTAGACCCTGACCAAGGCCTTCGAAAACACGATCTTACCGTCACCTGGCGCGTAGAAGTCCGGAAATTCGGCAGCCTGCTGGTATCCGAGATGGGCGTAGAACGCGTGAGTGGGAAGGTACTGCTGCCGGGATGACGTGTCGGCGTAAAGGCGAGTCCCGCCTGCGGCCATCACAGCCGACTCGACGTTCTTCAGAAGCTCGCGTCCCAGATTCTGTCGCTGAGCTACCGCTGCCACGGCAATCCAGTAGAGGTCCCATCCGGCGTGAGTGCACGGGATCCGGCCGAAACACGCATAGCCTGCCAGCGTCGCGTCCCGGTCGGCGAGGACAAACCGGTAGTGACTTGAAGCGCCATGCTTCAGGCCATCGTCCGCCAGTTCGCGGGCTATAGCCGTTTCCTCATCGCTGAAGAACCCGGTTTCCCTTACCAGTGCCTCAATCGCGGCGGGATCCGAGAGCTGCAAACCGGTTCTGAAGGTGGTCGCCACGATTGCAGTTCTGTCTAGCCGTATCGCGCAGTCGAAACGATTCGGCCGATTCCATCGGCGTAGGCGATTCCCGCCTGCTCCAGGGCCGCGGCAAAACCGGCGTCAGGTGAAATACACGGGTTTGCATTCACCTCAAGCACCCATGGAATACCGGCTGCGTCGACGCGAAAGTCGACCCGGGCATAACCACGCAACTGAAACACCTGCCAGCACTTCAGGGCCACTCGCGCCAGTGCGGCACACAACTGGGCTTCGCGCACCGGATCGACGAAGCGCCGCACGGTATTCCGGCACTCAAAGGAATCTTCCTGCCACTTAGCGGCATAGCCCACGATCCGGGGCTTTTCGGCCGGGTAGTCAATGAACTCAATTTCGGGGATGGGCAAGACTTCCGGACCATCCGGCCCCTCGAGAAGGGCTACGTTGATCTCCCGGCCTTCGACAAATTTCTCGGCAAACCAGCGGTACTTGTGTTGCTTTTCGTGGGCCGCCACGCGCTGCGGAACCTCCAGAAAGTCCCTGACCACCGACGCGTCATCCATGCCGATGGAGGCATCCTCGCTGACCGGCTTGGTGATCCAGCGACCTGGTCCCGGGTATCCGGGAACCGGGGATACGCCGTCCCACCAGTCAGCTGTGGCCAGACCGTTGGCCCGAAGCCATTGCTTCGTCAAGATCTTGTTCCCGGTGATCAGCAACCCCTCCGTACTGGCTCCCGTGTACGGGATCTGGAGGTGATCGAGCAACGCTGTCGCGATTGGCACCAGTTGACCGCAATCATCAATTGCCTCAACGAGGTTGAAGATGACCTCCGGCGGATCCGCTGTTAACCGGGATTTCAGCTCGCCGAGATTCAGGTCGATGGCCAGCGTTGGCGCCTTGAGGCCAAGGCTGACGAGAGCAGCCTGCACACAATCCATCTGCTCAAGAATATCCCGGGCGTCGGCCGGAGATTCGCTCGAGACGGAGTTGTGCAGGATCAGAATGGCCTTGGGCATCGTCACGCCGCGATCCTCGCGGCGAGTGAGCCGGTCAGTGGCAGGCTGGCCCGCGTCGCTGCCGAAACCACGATTCGTCGGATGAGTTCGTCGTAGGGGATGCCCTTGAAGCGGCAGATGAACGGCAGGTCAGAGTGTCCCGGGTTCAGCCCGGCCAGCGGATTGGCCTCGAGAAAGCCCGGCACACCCGCCGCGTCCAGCCGGATATCGAGGCGTCCACCGTCGCGGCACCCCAGGGCCCGCCAGGCGCTCACCGCCAGCGCTTCAACCGCTGTTCGCAGGGGTTCTTCGTTCAACAGGGAGTAGCTCACCCGCCCTTCCCAGTGCTCCTTGTTGTCGAAGGTGTAGACCCCTGGATCGGCTTTGGGGCCAAGGTGAACCTCCATCGTGCCAATAGCCTCGGCGTCGGTCCCGGTGCCGACGAGGCCCACGGTAAATTCGCGCCCGGGAAGGTATTCCTCGACGAGGACTGGCTGCTGGTACTGGTCAAGCAGGACGGCGCAGACAGCAACGAGTTCCTCGGTCGAGCGGGCTTGTGACTTCGTGGAGACTCCCTTGCCGGTGCCTTCGGCTACCGGTTTTGCAAACAGGGGAAAGCGCAGGGAAACCTGGCGGGCATCATCAGCTGAATCAACGACGACAAAGTCCGGTGTCGCAAGGCCGTGGCCACGTACTACGTGCTTGGCGACTCCCTTGTGGAGGGTTACGGCGCAGGCGAGTGGATCGGAAAAGACGTATGGAATTTGCCAGGCATCAAGGAGCGCAGGAACCAGCGATTCCCGGCCAAAGCCGTGGAGCCCCTCGCAGAAGTTGAAGACCAGATCCCAGCGATCATTAGCGGAGAGACGCGACGCCAGCTGCCGCGCATTGCCAATCCGTTCGACGGACAGCCCGAGGCGGCCCAGAGCCGCCGCTATGGCGTCGATGGTTTCGGGTTGGTCGAACTCAGCGGTATCGACGTCGCTATAACCCGCAGCGAGGTACTCGCTGCGGAGGTCATAGGTCAGGCCGACTCGCACCCGGCGGCATCCGGTTGCGGGTCCGGATACCGGTAAGACCCGTTAGCGTAATTGGTGAGCAGGAGGTCGTCCCCGTCCCGGCCGACGATGTAATCGGGAGAAACGGGAATCTTTCCGCCGCCATTGGGGGCATCGATGACATACGTTGGAACCGCGTAACCCGTGGTATGTCCGCGTAACCCACGGATGATCTCGATGCCCTTCTCGACAGTCGTACGGAAGTGAGCAGAGCCCGAAATCGGATCACACTGGTAGAGGTAGTAGGGCCGTACCCGGATGCGCAGCAGGCCCTGAACCAGGGCCTTCATGGTCGCGATATCGTCGTTGATGCCCTTCAGTAGCACGGTCTGGCTGCCTAACGGGATACCCGCGTCGGCCAGTCGGGTACAGGCCTCCGCCACTTCAGGCGTGAGTTCGTCCGGGTGTGTGAAGTGCAGGCTCATCCACAGAGGGTGGTAGCGTTTGAGGATGCGCACAAGCGCCGGCGTGACGCGTTGGGGTTGCACCACTGGCTGCTTTGACCCGATCCGGATGAACTCAACATGGGGAATACGGCGCAGGCGCGCGAGGATCCACTCCAGTCGTTCATCGTCCAGGCTTAAAGGGTCTCCCCCGGACAGCAGTACGTCCCTAATGGCGGGGTTGCCGGCGATGTATTCAATGGCCTGCTCCAGGTCGTGTTTGCGAATACTTCGCTCACCGGCGGCGCCCACCATGCGCGCCCGGGTGCAGTACCGGCAGTAGACGGAACAGAAATTGGTGACCAGCAACAGAACGCGGTCGGGGTAGCGATGCACGAGACCGGGTACCGGACTATGCCCGTCTTCACCGAGGGGGTCGTCGGCTTCGCCCCGGGAACGCAGGTACTCGGCGAGCACGGGGACCACGGTCCGGCGAAGGCCCTGGGCCTGATTTCCAGGGTCCAGAAGGCTCGCATAGTAGGGTGTGATGCCAACCGGCAAGGCCCCCTTGTGCGCCTCAATGGCTTGCCGTTCATCATCTGTCAGGCCAAGCATCCGGTCCAGATCGGCGATAGTCCTGACACGATTGCGGTTTTGCCAGCGCCAGTCGTTCCATTCCCGCAGGCTTGCCTGCGGATAGTTATTGCGCCGGAACGCGTCACTACGAGGGCTGACTGTGAGCCGAGGAACCGTCGGCTTGGATGTGGGGACCGGCGTAAGATTTACGGGGCCATGCGCGGGAACAATTGAGGGTCCGGAAACGGTCTCCACGGCGGACGGGTCCACAACAGACAACACTCGCGGCATCGGGACTACCTCGTGGTGGCGCGGGGGCAGGGGAATGAGGGTCGAGACAGAATCAAAGCTGGTTGCCTTCCATGGTCCCGACTGGCTCGGGCGGCGAAGTCTTGCTGTTTGCAGTCGTGAAAATATTAACGTCCACGTCTCGATCGAAGGTAAATATACCCACCGCTTTTCGAAAAGCAATACAACAGGGCATCTACCAGGTTGTGCATACATCAAGCTCGTACGAGGCCCATCGGCATCGGCAGGTGAATCTTTAGCCAGTGGCGATTGACTGCTGTCCTACGATTTTTCTGGCAGGGGACGCATGACGCTCATCACCGGCACCATCATCACCGTCGATGAAGAGGACCACATCGAGGTCTGCATTGCCTCGTTGCTGAAGGTTTGCGCCGAGGTTTTAGTCGTCGATTCTCTCAGTACCGATCGCACCGCCGAACTGGCAATTGCCGCTGGAGCCCGCGTCATTCCTCACGCTTGCCTCGGAGAGGGGCCTCAACGGCACTTCACAGAAAAGCACGCTGCGAACGACTGGATACTGGCACTCGATGCTGACGAACGCCTCGATGACGAACCGGTGGCCGCCATCCGGGCCGCGCCGCTGACGGATCCGGCCGAGGCCTTCGCGTTCAACCGGAAGAGCTACGTCGGACCCGGCTGGCTGCGGGAGCCCGGGTTTTATCCTGATTTTGTGATGCGTCTCTAACAACCGCACCCGGTCCTCAAGTGGACCGCCGGGGTGACGTCGAGCAGGCTTTCTCGCACGCCCTCCGCAACGCGCTGGCTATCCTTGTCAGCTAAACTTGCAGCGTATGAGCCAATCGTCGGCCAGTGCCCCCGTTGTCTATCACCTTCGGCCCCTGCGGACCGGCGCGCACCTTTATGAGGTGACTTGCCGCATCGAGCGGCCCTCACCCGACGGGCAGCTGCTGTCGCTTCCCGCATGGATTCCCGGCAGTTATCTGATCCGGGACTACGCCCGGCATGTCGTTCAGCTACAGGCAGAGAGCGGTGGGGAGCCGGTACAGGCAAGGAAGGTAGACAAGCACACCTGGCGCGTCGCCCCGGTTACAGGCGAGCTCCTGGTTCGGATCACGGTCTATGCAGCGGACCCGTCGGTTCGGGGAGCCTGGCTGGATGACCAGCAGGGATTTGTGAACGGCGTGTGCGTCTTCCTGCGGGTTCACGGCCAGGAGCAAAACCCGTCCGTCGTGCACATTGATCCGCCGGAATTGCCTCCCAATGTATCCGCCGGCTCGGGCTGGCGCCTGTCGACGGGGCTCCAGCGTCTCACCGGAGGTCAGGGCGAGTTCGGCGCCTTTTGGGCCGCTTCCTACAGCGATCTGATCGACCAGCCAGTACTCATGGGGCAACTCATCACGGTGGAGTTCATGGCAGCCGGCGTACCTCATGCCCTGGTCCTGGCGGGCCTCCCGAATCCGGACCGCGAGCGTTTGCAGGCGGATCTGGTGCGGATCTGCACCTGGCACATCGATTTCTTCGGGCGGCCAGCGCCGATGGCGCGGTATGTTTTTCTGGCGCGGGTGGCGATTGAAGGCTATGGCGGACTTGAGCATCGCAACTCGGCGGTACTCGCCTGTCGGCGGGATGACCTTCCGCAGCCCGGAATCGCCGGAAATGAAGCTGGGTACCGGCGATTTCTCGGTCTTGTGAGCCATGAGTACTTCCACGCGTGGCACGT
>CAZPNN010000415.1:0-6673 GCA_964587605.1 uncultured Chromatiaceae bacterium | reverse complement strand
ACACTGCCGACCTGCTCCACGCTGAAGCCGTGCTGTCGTCCGCCCGTTTCCAGATGGGCAAACGTCCCCGCCCTGCCCTGGCCGAACCGGAAATCATCGCCCACCACCAGATGCCTGACGCCAAGCGTGCGCACCAGCAGCCGCTCTATAAACGCCTCCGGGACCAGCCCCTGAAGCGCCCGCTCGAAGGGCGGACAATACAGGTGCCCGACGCCTGAATCCTTCAGCACCAGCACTTTTTCACGCAGGCACATGAGCCTCGCGGGAGGTTGCTGCGGACTCATGACCTCCTGCGGCGTCGGCTCAAAGCTGAAGACGAGCGACGGCAGGCCGCGCCGCGCCGCCTCCGCGTGGACGCGATCGAGAATCCGCTGGTGCCCGAGATGCACGCCATCGAATACGCCGATGGTCGCCACGCACCCGGACCGCACCGCTGGAACACCCGGCCGGGGCCGGCGAAAAACATGCATGAGACGAGGCGCGCTAAAAGCCGGGATTATAAGGTTGCGGAATCATTTGTTCGCGCTTTGCATCTGCAGGTCCGAAGGGCGCAAGCCAAGCAGCAGCAGCGCACCGCCATAGGCCAGCGCGCCACCGCCGACCGCCGCGGCCAGCCAGAGGCATCGCACCCGCAGGCTTGCCTCCAGCCAGGCGCTGGTTGGCGGGGCAAAGACGACGAGCAGCGCGGCCATCACGCCGGCCGCCACGGCCACCCGCAGCAGGAACCGGCCCCGGCCGGGCGCGGGGGTCAACACCCCCGTGCGACGCAAGCCGCGATACAGGAGCCCCGCATTGATGAAGGAACCCAGCGAGGTGAAGGCGGCCAGCCCGGCGTGCGGCGCCGCCCCGCCGGACAATGCCCACGGCACGACCACGAGCACGTTCAGCGCCATCGTCGAGCCGAGCGCGATCAACCCGATACGTACCGGCGTGGCGGTATCCTGGCGCGCAAAGTATCCCGGCGCCAGCACCTTCACCATCGTGAACCCCATGAGGCCGGCCGAGTACGCAACCAGACTGTACGTGGACTGCTCCACATCCCCGGCAGTGAACTCGCCGCCGTAGAACAGCGTCGTCAGTATTGGCCCGGACAGCAGAATCAGGCCCAGCGTGGCCGGAGTCACGATCAGGATCACGAGGCGCATGGCCCAATCGAGGGTCTTGCCAAAGTCGTCGGCGGCGCGCGCCGTGTGCTGGCGCGACAGGTTCGGCAGCATGACGGTGGCCAGCGCAATGCCGAACACGCCCAGCGGGAACTCCATGATCCGGTCGGAGTAGTACAGCCAGCTGATGCTGCCCGTCACCAGAAACGAGGCAATGAGAGTGTCGAGCAGGATGCTGATCTGCGCGACCGACGAACCAAACAGGCCCGGCACCATCAGTTTCAGGATCTTGCGTACGCCCGGGTGCTGACCGCCCCACTTTGGCAATGGCAACAGGCGGATACGGGCCAGCGACGGCAACATGCACAGCAGTTGCACGACGCCGGCTGTAAACACGCCGGCGGCCAGCGCCATGCCGGGCCGTGCATAGGCAGGCGCCACCCAGACCGCGAAGACGATCAGGACGACGTTCAGCAGGACCGGTGAAAATGCCGCCGCCACGTAGCGGTGGTAGGTATTGAGCACGCCGCCGGCAAGGGCCGCGAGGGACACAAACACAAGGTAAGGAAATGTCCAGCGCAGCATGGCCACGGCGAGCGCAAAACGATCCGCCTCCCCGGCCGTGGCTTCCGCAACGAAGCCCGGGGCAAAGATGCCGATGAACACGGGGGCAGCAATCGCGCCCACGGCGGCCAGCAGCGACAGGATCACGCCGAGCGTCCCGGCGGTGCGACTGACGAGCTCCCGCACTTCCGCGTGATCCCGGGACTGGTCGTACTCGGCGAAGACCGGCACAAAGGCCTGGGAAAAGGCGCCCTCGGCAAAAAACCGCCGGAAGATGTTCGGGATGCGAAACGCCACGAAAAAGGCGTCCATGACAAAAGAAGCCCCGAAGACCCGCGCAAAAACCACGTCCCGGACCAGCCCTAAAATCCGCGAGAGCAGCGTCCAGGCGCCGACGGTGCCCGTGGAGCGGAGCAACTTGCCGCCCCTTTGGCCGGCCGCATCGGTGGTGGGATTGGGCAACTCGGTCATGCGCGCGCCAGTCTACCGACCTTGACTTCCCGGGGGGGAAACCAAAGAATACGCGCCCGTCGCGGGGTCCGCGGCTCCCGTTTTTTCAAGACCAGTCTGGAAGTACTCGTGGCGAACACCAAGTCAGCAGCCAAGCGCGCCAAACAGGGCGAACGACGCCGTCAGCACAATGTGGCCCTGCGCTCGCGCATGCGGACCGCCATCAAGAAGGTCATCAAGGCTATCGAAGCCGGTGAAACCGAAGCCGCTGCTGCCGCCTTCAAGGCCGGCGCCGCCGAGGTGGACAGCATGGTGAACAAGGGTCTCGCCCACAAAAACAAGGCCGCTCGCCACAAGAGCCGGCTCAACAAGGCCGTCAAGTCAATTGCCGTCAAGGCCATCGCCACCAAGAAGTAGGAGCGCCTTCAGGCGCGACCCTCTTCGTCCAGATCTTCCGCATCAATGCCTGCCGCGGTTGCGCCGGAAGGCACTTCTGCGGATTCAGCGGCGAGAGTTTCCAGCCGCGTCATCAGGTCACCCATCAGCCTGGCTGTTCCCTGGCCCGTCAACGCGCTGATCCGGTACACGCGCGCCGGTTCGTTGGCCTGATCCAGGCCCAGGGCAGCACACACCGATTGCTCCCGGATGACGGCGTCGTCCTCGCTGACCAGGTCCGTCTTGTTCAGTACCAGCCAGCGCTCGCGGCCTGCGAGTTCGGGACTGAAGCGGCCAAGCTCGGCAACGACAACCCTTGCATCGGCCGCCGGATCCGACTCGTCGAAGGGCGCCAGGTCAACCAGGTGGAGCAGCAGGCGTGTCCGGCCCAGATGCCGCAGGAAGCGGATACCGAGACCGGCACCATCCGCGGCACCCTCGATGAGCCCCGGGATGTCGGCCATCACGAAGCTGCGCTGCGGACCGACCGAGACGACGCCCAGGCCCGGGTGCAGCGTCGTGAACGGGTAGTCCGCCACACGCGGTCGCGCCGC
The DNA here is from genome assembly GCA_964587605.1 of uncultured Chromatiaceae bacterium. Lineage (GTDB taxonomy): Bacteria > Pseudomonadota > Gammaproteobacteria > Steroidobacterales > SHZI01. The sequence continues at coordinate 3,567 of CAZPNN010000415.1, read as the reverse complement.
CGACACGGCCCGCAGCAACGTGGACTTGCCGGCGTTCGGCTTGCCGAGCAGGCCCACGTCGGCCAGCAGGCTCAACTCGAAGCGGAGGGTGCGGTGCTCGCCTGGCGTTCCCGGCGTGGACTGGCGCGGAGCACGATTGACACTGCTCTTGAAGCGGGTGTTGCCGCGCCCTCCCTGGCCACCGGCAGCGACCAGCAGGCGCTCGCCATCCCGGGTGAGATCGCCGAGCAACTCGCCGGTGTCGGCCTCGAAAACCCGTGTGCCGCAGGGCACTTGCACCTCGAGCGACGCGCCACCACGACCCGTGCAGTCAGATCCCGCACCGCCCTCGCCACTTTTCGCGGCAAAACGCCGGTTGACGCGGAAGTCTGCCAGTGTGTTCAGCGCCTTGCTGGCAACCAGCCACACGCCGCCGCCATCGCCACCGTCGCCACCGTCCGGCCCGCCCCGGGGAATGAATTTCTCGCGCCGGAAACTGACACAACCGGGCCCGCCGTTACCGGCGACCACCCGAATGCTGGCTTCGTCGACAAATTTCATGGCTGCTGCTGGTTACTGCGTTCGGGGCCCTGAGACAAAAAACCCCGCAGATGCGGGGTTTTTCTGACGTCGGCGTCGATGGTCCGCGCTTCGATATTCCGAGCTTCGATATTCCGACCTTCGATATTCAGATCAGGCGGCAGGAGCGATGACGTTGACGACCCGACGGCCGCCCGCGCCCTTGACCTCGAAAAGAACCACGCCATTCGCCTTGGCAAACAGCGTGTGATCGCGGCCGAGGCCCACGTTCCTGCCCGGGTGATACTCGGTGCCGCGCTGGCGAACCAGGATGTTGCCGGCAAGCACCGACTCGCCGCCGAACTTCTTCAGGCCAAGACGCTTTGACTCGGAATCGCGGCCGTTACGGGTACTGCCGCCTGCTTTCTTGTGTGCCATGACTCAAATACCTCAGTGTGGGGTGGCGCCGTTCTCAGGCACCGTTCTCAGGCGCCGCCGGCAATGCCGGTGATCTCAACCAGTGTGAAAGCCTGCCGGTGACCGTGCATGCGCTTGTACGTGGTCCGGCGCTTGAACTTGATGACACTGATCTTGTCGTGTCGATCCTGGGCAACCACCTTGGCAGTGACCCTGGCGCCCGAGATGAGCGGCTTGCCAACCGTGATGGCGGCGCCCTCGCCCACCAGCAGAACTTCACCGAATTCAATGGTGTCGCCGGCGGCCGCGTCGAGCTTCTCGACCTTCAATTTCTCGCCCTGGCTGGCACGGTACTGCTTGCCACCAGTCTTGAATACTGCGTACATGGGTAGTTCCTAACGTTGGTCCCCGAGAGCGGGACCGAAGACAACCCCGCGAAAAGCCGACGAATTCTAGTGGGTTAGCTAGCGGCTGGCAACCTCGCCAGCGCACCCCGCCGGGGCCCCGAGTGCCGCGTTGAGTCGGCCAGCCAGCCGGACGCCGGCAATCTGCAGACGCTCCTCCACCAGAGCCCGCGCCGCATCCAGGTAGCCGGATGGCAAGGAAAACGGCCCGTCCCCGTCCCGGTCGAAGGCGTACACGCGGGGTCGCAAGGCCTGGGACTCCCTGGCCCAGTCAAGCGGGGTGGCCCGCTGCTGGCGCACCACCTGGGCTGCACCGGGGATGGGCTTCCGACGGACCCACTCGCGAGGCCCCCTCGCGCCTGCGATACGCAACAGCTCCGCATCCCACACGGCGTGCAGGTTGGTGTCCCGTTTCCCGATCCGCACGGGTATCCGGTTGCCGCCACGATCGTCCTCACGGCCCACGTGCAGGGGCTGGTGGAGGTCCGCGACGAAGTGGGCGACAAAACGCAGGGCGAGGCCGCGCTGACGGTTGCCCAGTGACGTATCGCTGAGCTCCTTCTCGAAACGCGCGAGGGCCGCCAGCGCATTATCAGGACTCCGGCGCGCCGCCCGGGCGACCGAGCCGTGATCGCTGACGTTGAGGTAGTGCCAGGGCCTGGAGTGCTGCCACTCCGGCTGCTGCCGTATTCTGTCGGGCCAGACACCGGCATCGGCGAGCGTCAGGCCGGCGAGCAGCGGCTTTAAGGTGGCGCGCGTCTCCCCGCAAAGGTGTAGCTCGGCAACGTGCCCGACGATCCGGTGCCCCGAGGGACCGAAGGCCTGGGCTGGCGCTGACCCTCCCAGGGCGATCACCCCCGCGAGTAGCACGGTCGACAGTTGGGTCGACAGTCGGGTCGACAGTTGGGCTGCCGCCGGCGCCTGACAGGCCCCACGGCGCGCCCGATGGTGTACAGAACCGTGCATCGCGGGCATTATTTGGGCTGCGATGCACCTAGTCCAACCCGAATTCTCGCCATTTGATCTGGAAGCAGTTCGCGCCCTGCTTGGCGACGACTGGCCGGCCGTCAACCGGGAAATCGCGGATCGCCTCCGGAGTGACGTGGCGCTGGTCAACAGCGTGGCCCATTACATCGTTGGCGGCGGCGGCAAGCGGCTTCGGCCGCTGATCACGCTGCTCGCTGCGCGCGCCTGCGGCTATCGGGGCGACCGGCACATCATCACTGCCGCCATCATTGAATTCATACACACGGCCACGCTGCTCCACGATGACGTGGTAGATGCCTCGAACCTGCGGCGTGGCCAGGACACGGCCAACAGTGTCTTCGGCAATGAGGCCAGCGTGCTGGTGGGCGACTTCCTGTACTCGAGAGCCTTCCAGCTGATGGTTCAGGTGGGACAGATGCGCATCATGGATGTGCTGGCCGACGCGACGAATACGATTGCCGAAGGCGAAGTGCTGCAGTTGATGAACTGCAGGGATCCCGAAACGACCGAACAACGCTACATGGACGTCATCTATCGCAAGACGGCCAGGTTATTCGAGGCCGGCGCACAGATTGGCGCGATCCTCGCCGACCAGACCCGGGCGGTCGAAGAGGCCCTGGTGGACTATGGCCGTGAACTGGGCCTGGCCTTTCAGCTGATCGACGACGCCCTCGACTACAGCTCGAATACCGGCGAGTTCGGCAAACAGGTGGGCGACGACCTGGCCGAAGGCAAACCGACCTTGCCGCTCATTTACGCCCTGCGGCGGGGCTCGCCCAAGGAGCAGGTGATGATCCGCCGGGCCATCGAACACGGTGGCCGGGATGACATCCGGGCGATCCAGGACGCCATTCAGTCCACCGGAGCCCTGGGCTACACGGCGGCAAAGGCCAGGGAGTGCGCCGCAAGAGCCCGGTCGGCACTGGCCCCGGTTCCCGATTCACCGTTCAAGGCGGCTCTCAACGACCTGGCCGATTTCGCCGTCGAGCGGCGTTACTGACGCCGTCCGCCGCGCCCGTATACAATGTCGGCGCCTCGCACCGTGCCGCCACGGTGGAGCGCGTCACGACCCGTTCGGGGTGTAGCTCAGCTTGGTAGAGCGCTTGCTTCGGGAGCAAGAGGTCGCAGGTTCGAATCCTGTCACCCCGACCAATTAAAACAGGCACTTACGCGCCTACCGCGATACCTGATTTACCCCGGCAGCCACACTTTGGCCACACTTTTGGCTGGCATGTGTCTGCGCCTGCTCACGCGCCTCGTG
>CAZPNN010000414.1:0-6981 GCA_964587605.1 uncultured Chromatiaceae bacterium | reverse complement strand
GACCACGATCAGGCACAGAACGGCGCCCACCAGCAGGCAGCGGCGATACCAGGCTGCGTAATTCATCCGATTTGCGAAGCCTTCAGCAGGAGACTCAAGTCCTCGTGCATATCCTTCATCGGGGTGCCTGCCGGAAAGCGCAAAATGACATTGCCGATCGGATCAGCGATGAAGACGTCACCTTCGGCAAACTCGCCCAGCGCGGCGAGCACGACATCGCGGGAGGCCAGTCTGTCCGTCATCACCAGCAGGCCGGGGTGATCAGCCGCCAGAAAGCCGCTGTTCGGTTGGCCACTCGTGGAGATAAAGAGGCGCTGGACTCGCGACATCTCTTTGCCCAGCGCGCGACGGACCTGGCGAGTCCGGTACAGCGCCTCCTTGCACGCATCATCGCAGTCACCACGGCCGACGTAGAGCAGCGACCACTTGCCGGCAAAGTCAGCCGTGGCGCCTTCGTTCAGGAACATGACGCCCGTCGGCAGCAGGCGCGGCTGGGTCAGCAGGATGCCGTGCACGATGGATCCGGACGGCCGCCATCGCTCGCCACCGCCGTAGTACAGGAGTACTGCCACCACGATCGGACCGAAAAACACCAGTGCCACCAGCGTGGGAATCAGGCGCTTGTTCCGGGCTTTGGCGTTATCTGTCGACGCTGTCACGACGGTTTCCGTCTGTTCCTGAAGATGAGCACGCCATAAATCACGATCACGGTCAGTGCCAGGCCAAACCATTGTACGGCGTAGCCGAGATGGCGCGACGGATCCATGCCGCCGGGATGCCAGTCCCTGAGGTAACCGTCGGGGTCGTTCAGGTCGAGCAGCAGCTGGTAATCGCGCAGGACGGTGCTCCGGACGGTCCCGATCTGGGCGCTGATCGCAGTACTCGTCGGAAACAGCAGCCGCACGGGCCAGACGGCGTCGGCCGCCGGAGAGCTACCGGCCAGCTGGATTCCCGGACGGGGCAGTCGCTCGACGCGACCGAAAACTTCCCGTGGCGTGGCGGTGACCCGGACGTCGGGGAGGATATTCCGGTCGCCGTCTGCCGGCACCCAGCCCCGGTTCACCAGCACCTCGCCGTGCTGGGTTATCAGCGGTGTCAGCACCTGGTAGCCGGGGCGCCCCCGGTAGCTCATGCCGTCGAGCAGAATCTGGTGGGCGGGGTCGTAGTTGCCGTTGAGCCGCAGTGTCCGGTAGCGGAGCGCTGCGTATTCATCGTCACGGATCAGCCGGGGCAGGGCCGCGGCCTCGCTGCCAGCGTCGAATCGCGCCACGAGCTCCCGCTTTTCCCCCGCGCGGTCCAGTTGCCAGAAGCCGGCCGACGTACCGATACCGACGCCAACGAGCAACAGCAGCACACCCCACCACGGCCCCCACCACCGGCTGGCGCTGCCGGGGGCCACGTTATGATGCCCCCCCATGGTCAAGCTCCTGGTGCTGTTGCTGCTGGCGGCCATTCTGGTGAGTCTCTTCTCCGGACTCTTTTTTCTCAACCGGGACCAGGGTGATTCGCGGCGCCTGTTGCCCGCCCTGACCATTCGCATCGCGTTGTCCGTGCTGCTCTTCCTGGTGCTGCTGATCGGCTGGCTCACCGGGGCTATCCAGCCTCATGACCTGATGTCACGGTAGGTATAAAAGGGGACATGCCTCATTTCCCGCCGGGAAATGAGGCATGTCCCCTTTTATACCCGTCAGAGCCAGTAGACGAAAATGAACAGGCCGAGCCACACCACGTCGACAAAGTGCCAGTACCAGGCCACGCCTTCGAAAGCGAAATGCCGTGTTGGGGTGAAGTGCCCTTTCAGGCAACGGAACCAGATCACCGTCAGCATGATGGCGCCGATCGTGACGTGCAGGCCGTGAAAGCCGGTCAGCATGAAGAAGGTGCTGCCATAGATGCCCGCCGTGTTCAGTTTCAGGTTGAGCTCGGAATAGGCGTGGGAATACTCGTAGGCCTGGAAGCCCAGAAAGATGAAGCCCAGGATCCAGGTGAGCGCCAGGAACAGATTGAGCGTTCCGCGCTGGCCGGCCTTCAGTGCGTGATGGGCAATCGTTAGCGTCACGCCGCTGGTCAACAGGATGGCGGTATTCAGCGCCGGAATACCCCAGGCGCCCATGATCTCGTAATCGCCGCCAAGCCGGCCCGGCCCGCTCGACGGCCAGGTGTTCTCGAATTCTGGCCACAGGAACAGCTTGGTAACGCTATCGGTGCCTTCGCCGCCGAGCCAGGGCAGGGACAGCTGGCGTGCGTAAAGCAAGGCGCCGAAGAAGCAGGCGAAGAACATCACTTCGGACAGGATGAACCACATCATCCCCAGGCGAAACGACTTGTCGACCTGCGCATTGTACGTGCCGCTCTCGCTCTCGCCGATGACCTCGCCGAACCAGAGGAACATCATGACAATCAGGATCCCGGCACCCAGCAATGCCAACGGCGCGGTCGAACCGCCGTTAAGCAGAATCGAGACGCCGATGAACCCTATGAACAGGCCAATCGAGCCGATAATCGGCCAGTGCGTGCCGTGGGGGACGTAGTACTTGTCCTGTGCGTGAGCCATGACGTTATTTTCCTGGAGCAAACCGAAAATCAGGTGGTGGTGGCGGCCAGCTCAGCGGTCGCCGGACGATTGACAAAGAATGTGTAGGACAGCGTGACGCGATCGATAAACTCGGGCAGGGCCGGATCCACCATGAACTGCACGCCCATGTCCCTGGCTTCCCCGGCCGTGAAGTTCTGCTGGGTGAAACAGAAGCACTGGGTCTTGATGAAATGTTTGGCCGCCTGGCCGGGCGCCACGCTCGGCACAGCGGAGCCGACCAGCATGCCGTCAGTCAGGTTGCGGGCAAAGAACGCGGTGTCGTAGACCTGGCCCAGGTTAACCTGCATGGAGGTCACCGTGGGCCGGAACTCCCACGGGGCCTGTTCGTTCAGTACAGCGACGAATTCCACGGTGATCAGTCGCCCGGAATCTGGCCGGACATCCGTGATCGTCGCCGCCACGGTGTTGGTTCGCCCGCCGATCCCGGTGATCTTGCACATCACCTCGTAGAGCGGCACCAGCAGGAAACCGAAGGCAAACATGCCCACTGCCATCACGGCAAGGCGCAGGATCAGGCTCCTGTTGGCAGTCAATGCCACGCTTCAGTTCCGCAGTCCGGTGGCCAGGATAAAGCCCACGTAGATGCAGAAGGCTACCGCGCCGAGCAGGAATGCATTGCGTCGGGCGCGGCGGCGCTGTTCCTGTATCTCGGCCGGCTGCAGATCCGCCGGCGCCTCTGCGCTGTGCACCGGTTTGGTCACTTGACCACCGGGGACTCTTCAAAGGTGTGGTACGGGGCCGGCGATGGCACGGTCCACTCCAGCCCCCCGGCCAGCCCGGCCTGATCCCAGACCCCGGCAGTGGCCTTGCGGCCGCCCCGGATGGTCTTGACCACGATATAGACCAGCAGCAGTTGCGATAAGCCAAAACCGAAAGAACCGATGCTGGAGATCATGTTCCAGTCGGTGAACTGCGTGGCGTAGTCCGGGATGCGGCGGGGCATACCGGCCAGGCCCAGGAAGTGCTGTGGGAAGAAGGTGATGTTGACCGAGATGGCCGAGAGCCAGAAGTGGATCTTGCCGAGGCGCTCGTCATACATGTTGCCGGTCCACTTCGGCAGCCAGTAGTAGGCGCCGGCGAAGGCGCCAAACAGCGCGCCGGGCACCAGAACGTAGTGGAAGTGAGCCACCACGAAGTAGGTGTCGTGATACTGGAAGTCGGCCGGCGCGATCGCCAGCATCAGGCCGGAGAAACCGCCGATCGTGAACAGGAACAGAAACGCCAGTGCAAACAGCATGGGCGTTTCGAAAGTCAGCGAACCGCGCCACATGGTGGCCGTCCAGTTGAAGACCTTCACCGCCGTCGGGATGGCGATCAGCATGGTCGACAGCATGAAGAACATTTGACCCGCCAACGGCATCCCCACCGTGAACATGTGGTGGGCCCAGACGATGAACGAGAGAAAGCCAATGCTGGCCGATGCATACACCATCGCGGCGTAGCCGAACAATGGCTTGCGCGAGAAGGTCGGGATGATCTCCGAGACGATGCCGAAGGCCGGCAGGATGATGATATAGACCTCAGGGTGGCCGAAGAACCAGAAGATGTGCTGGAACAGAACCGGGTCGCCGCCGCCCGCCGCATTGAAGAAGCTGGTGCCGAAGAACTGGTCGGTGAGCAGCATGGTTACGCCGCCGGCAAGCACCGGCATCGCCGCGATGAGCAGGTAGGCCGTGATCAGCCAGGTCCACACAAACATGGGCATCTTCAGCAGGGTCATGCCGGGTGCCCGCATATTGATGATCGTGACGATGATGTTGATCGAGCCCAGGATCGATGACATGCCTAGCAGGTGCACAGCGAAGATCGCAAACGGGAATGCATCACCGGTTTGCAGGACCAGTGGCGGATACAGCGTCCACCCGGCGGCTGGCGCGCCACCCGGCATGAACAGGGTCGACAGAAGGAGGGTGCCCGCGAAAGGCAGGATCCAGAAGGACCAGTTGTTGAGCCGGGGCAGCGCCATATCCGGCGCGCCGATCATCAGCGGGATCATCCAGTTGGCGAAGCCCACGAAGGCCGGCATGATCATGCCGAATACCATGATCAAAGCGTGCAACGTGGTCATCTGGTTGAAGAAGTCGGGATTCACGAACTGCAGGCCGGGCTGGAACAACTCCATCCGGATGACCATGGCCATCGCGCCGCCAACGAAGAGCATCACCAGCGCGAACAGCAGGTAGAGCGTGCCGATGTCCTTGTGGTTGGTGGTGAAGATCCAGCGCGTCAGGCCCTTCGCGGGACCGTGGTGATCCCCGTGGCCGTCATGGGCATGGCCATGATCAGGGCCGCGATCATGGGAGGGGACAGTGTGGTCGTGGGCCTTGGTGCTCATCGTCGTGCTCCGAACTCGATCTTCAAACTGCGTGGCGGTTCAATTGGCGGCAACGGTCGCCGGTACTTTCTTCGCGGCGAGCCAGGCATCGAACTCGGCCTTCGGCAGCGCCTCGACCACGATCGGCATGAAGCCGTGGTCCTTGCCGCACAACTCAGCGCACTGGCCGCGATAGATGCCGGCCTGATCGACCTTGAACCAACCCTCGTTCACGTAGCCCGGTACGGCATCGCGCTTCACTGAGAAAGCGGGGATCCACCAGGCATGCAGCACATCGTTGGCTGTCAGGAGATAACGGATCTTCACGCCCACAGGCACCACCAGCGGATGGTCTACTTCAAGCAGGTAGTTTTCGACGTCGCGGGGGTCCAGGCCTGAATTGAGCTGGCGGGCCACATTGCTGGTTGGGGCCAGTGCACTGAAGAAAGCGATGTCCTCACCGATGTATTCGTACTGCCACTTCCACTGATACCCGGTGATCTTGACGGTCATCTCGGAACCGGAGGAGTCCTCAATCCGGACCAACGCAGGAGCCGTTTCATAGGCCAGATAGACCAGGACCAGCATCGGGATCACGGTCCAGATCATTTCGGCGTTGGCGTTGTGGGAGAACGTGGCGGCTACGGCGCCCTTCGACTTACGGAAGGTGATGATCGCGTAGATCATCACGCTGAACACGGCAACGCCGACAATCGTGCAAATCCACAGGACCAGCATGTGCAGGTCGTAGGCTTCCCTGCTCGTGGATGTGACGCCCTGGGTCATGTTGAGTTTCCACGCGGCCTGCGCGGGGAGCGCCAGGGCGGCAAGAATGATGCCGGCGAACAGTTGGCGGGCGTGGTGAGCATTTCGATGCATGTCGGTCTCTTCCAGGTCGTCTTCCGATTGTTATTCCGCCAATCCGAATGAACTCGCGTACTCCAATTCCGCACATGGCAGAACCTGAGTGCAAAGCACAGCGAAACGGCCACCAGGGATCCGTAAAACCAGGTGGCAGCGCGGGTGTCAGGGAGGAATTCGGCCGAAGTTCGAACGAATGCGCGTCAGGACCCCTTCGCGGGCCGCGAATTTTACTTGAACAGCCCGTGCCCGTGCAATTTGCGGCGGTGTGCCGCGGCATGGCGTCAGGCGTGGGAATTCAGCCGCTTAATTCCAGATAGGAATGTTTCTCAGGCCTGGCCCGGCGGTCGCCGGCTGATCCTGTCGAGTGCAATCGCAATTTCTTCGCCAGGGGCACGTCGGCGACGCGTTGCGCCGGGCGCCCAGGCCTGCCCGAACACAACTTCCACTGTGGCGGGCAACAAGCCCTCGGCATCCCGCTGCTTCTCATACGCCGCGGCGAGTTGGGTCCAGGCTTTGCGGCCGGTCAAGCCCTGGTTGCGCCCGGTGCTGGCGTTCGTGGTGCCGGTGGCCCGCAAATCGGTGATCAGCTGACCGAATTCCCGGTACTTCAGCGTCAGCGTGTCGGTGTCCATCACGGCTTCGGCCAGCCCCGTGCGGGTAAGCCCGTCACCGAGAGCGCGCATTTCGGGGAAGGGGATCACGTGCGGCCGCTGATCCACGGCCTGCCAGGCAGTGCGCAACTCCCGATAGGAGGCTGGTCCCGGAATCGTGAAAGTAAAGAGGCCCGGGTGCCGCAATACCCGCCGCACCTCGGCAAGGACGGTGTCGAGCGCCGGGCTCCAGTGGAGCGCCAGGCTGGAGAAAACGAGGTCGATGCTCTGGTCCGCAAAGGGCAGGCGCGCGGCGTCCGCACAGACGAGGAGCGCCGCCCGGTCCGGCCGGCTGGCCGCCACCTGCAGCATTGCTGGCGTCAGATCGACGCCAAGCACTTCGGCGGCCGGAAAGCGGGCAGCGAGAGCCGGTAGCGCCTTGCCCGTGCCGGTACCCAGATCGAGAATGCGCCGAGGCTCGAGCTCAACCCACTGCAGGCGTTCGAGCAGGCGGTTCCGAACTTCGGTTTGCAGCACATCGGCCGCGTCGTAGCTGGCCGCGGCGCGTGTGAACGAGCGACGGACCTGCCGCCGGTCGATTGGCGGTGATGCGCTCC
>CAZPNN010000413.1:0-11815 GCA_964587605.1 uncultured Chromatiaceae bacterium | reverse complement strand
GTCAGCAAGGTGCCGATGAGGCCGCCAAGATTGAACGAAGTCGTGGCGATGGTCTTCCAGCTTTCGACAAGCGCGCTGGTGGCCGCCTTGTCCAGCCCAGCGGCGGCGGCGGCGGCCTGGCCCAGGGTGGCGCTGACGACCGGAATGAAGGCGTTGCAACTCCACCACGTCAGCAGGGCCACGAAGGTCATCAGTAGCGCGCTGCGGGTTCGAGGCCAGAAAACAGGGCTAAAGAGTTCGCGAATGCGCGGCGGCGCTTCCTTTTTCGCGCTGGCAAGCCAGCGTTCCGGTTCCTTGATGAACAGGCGCACGAAAAAGGCGACGGCGGCGGGCAGCAGGCCGAACAGCAGGATGAAACGCCAGCTGGTCTCGGGACTCTCCATCATCAGATTGCCTGCCACCAGGGCGTTGACACCCGTCGCCAGGAACAACCCGAACGGTGCTGCGGTGTACAGCAGGGCCCCGGCTTCCACGCGGTATTCCTCGTCGACAACCTCGGCAACCATTGCGGCTCCGGCTGCCCATTCCCCGCCGATGCCCAGGCTCGCGATCAGACGGCAGGCCGTCAGTTGCCAGATATCCGTAACGAACGCGCAGGCCGCCGTGCCAATGGCATACAGGACCATCGTGATCATCAGCGTGCGCCGACGCCCGAAGCGATCGCTGATCGGGCCAAAGATAACGCCGCCGACCGCCCAGCCGATGAGAAACAGGGACGTCAGCAGGCCGGTCCAGTACAGCGTGGCAGACCTGGCCTCGGGCGAACCGAGCGGAAGGCCGAGCAACGTCGGTACGGCGTTGGGCGCCACGTAATTGAAAAGGAGCCCGTCGAAGACGTCAAATCCCCAGCCCAGCCAGGCGGCGGCAAGGACGGTCCACTGGTAACGCGTGAAATTCAGCATCAGCGGCGCATGGTAGCAGCAGTGGTACATTCCGGGCAGTTGCGCACCCGGGGAGCAAGCGTGGGGCTGAAAGCACTGTTCAAGTCGGGCACCGGCAAGCGGCTGCGACCATCCAGGAAACAGTACGCTCGTCAGCAGGACCGACTGCGTGTTGATCTTGTCAACGCACAGTTCGATTTGCGCCGGGCAAATTTGCCGGTGGTGGTGCTGATCGCCGGCGATGACCGCATCGGCATCAACGAGGTCGTGCAACTGCTTCACGAGTGGATGGACGCCCGCTATCTGGATACGCAGATCGCGTTTGAACCCACGAGTGCGGAACGGCAGCGACCACCGTTCTGGCGGTTCTGGAACAGCTTGCCTGCAAGCGGAAGAATCGGCCTCTTTGTGGGTGGCTGGGCCGCGGAGCCCATTCGGGGCCGACTGGTCCGGGAGTTCGACGACGACGGGTTTGAAACCTGGCTGGGCCACGCGGCGCGCTTCGAGCAAACACTGGCCGCCGATGGCACGCTGGTGCTGAAATTCTGGCTGCACCTGCCGCGCAGGGAATTGAAGCGGCGCGTGGCGGGGGAGCGCGACGAGGAGGAGGCGGCCTGGCAGATACAGGATTCAGACGCGGCAATTCTCGAGTCCTGGCGTCGCTGGATGCCACTTGCAGACCGGTTGCTGGAAGTGACCGATTTGCCGATGGCCCGCTGGCACGTGATCGATGGAACGCATGACCGGTCGAGAAATCTGGCCATTGCGCGGATCATCCTCGACGGCTTGCGCAAGTTTCTCGCCCGACCGGCAAGCCCGCGGGTTCGGGTCAGCCAACGGCGAGCCGTGTTTCCCGACGCGCTGGCGGGCATTGATCTGGCGGCGCGATTCAGGGATGACAAGGCGTACGAGATGGCGCTGGAAAAGCAGCTGGGTGCGGTGGCCCGCCTGGGCCACCGGGCGCGCGAGGAAGGGCTTTCGACTGTCGTTGTGTTCGAAGGCTGGGACGCTGCCGGCAAGGGTGGTGCCATTCGGCGCATAACCCGTGCACTGGATGTGCGCGACTACCGCGTGGTACCAGTCGCCGCACCGGGTCCGCAGGAACAGGGTCGTCACTATCTGGCGCGTTTCTGGCAGCAGCTACCGGCTGCCGGGAAAATGGCCATATTCGATCGCAGCTGGTACGGCCGGGTTTTGGTGGAGCGTGTCGAAGGGCTCGCGCGGCCGGACGAGTGGCAACGTGCCTACGATGAGATCCGGGATTTCGAGAACCAGCTCCTGGAGCACGGCACGGTGCTGCTCAAGTTCTGGCTCCACATCGACGCCGACGAGCAACTTGATCGCTTTGCAGCGCGCGAGAAGACTCCCTACAAGAAGTACAGGATCGGGGCAGACGACTACCGGAACCGGGCGCGTCGAGCGGACTACGTGACGGCGGCGAACGAAATGATCGCGCGCACCGGTAGCAGGGCGGCGCCCTGGCACCTGATTCCGGCCAATGACAAGCGGTATGCGCGGGTAGCGGTGCTCAGGACCCTCCGTGACGCGTTGCGAACGGCCTGTAAGTCGTTTCTTGACCTATCCCCGGGGAGAGGATAAGAATACGCTTCGTTACCGGTCGATAAGGGGTTCCCATGCCCGCCGCCAAACCTGCTGCTCACGCGCATGACGTTGCCACCCACCGCACTCACAAGGATGTGGTGAACCGCATGCGTCGTGCCACCGGCCACCTGCAGACCATTACCGGCATGATCGAGAGCGGCCGGGAATGCGCCGATGTTGCCCAGCAGTTGCACGCCGTGATCCGGGCGCTCGAAGCGGCCAAGTCCACGCTGATTCACGATCACATCGAGCACTGCCTTGAAGACGCCATAGGTCCGGTCAGTCGCGAGCAGCGCGTCACCATTGAAGATTTCAAGAAAATCAGCCGGTACCTGTAGATAGAGTCGGTCAAGGGGAGAGCAGAAGAATGTTCCAGGACATGCTTGACTGGCTCGGGTTTGGTGAGAAGGGGCACGCGGTTGCCCACAGCCACGAGGGTGGGCATGCCCACACGCACGGCGTAATCGATCCGACGATCGCCACCACAGACCGGGGTATCTGGGCCATCAAGTGGTCTTTCATCATTCTGGCCATCACGGCGGTTTTCCAGATATTCGTTTTTCTGATCTCTGGCAGCGTCGCCCTGCTCGCAGACACTATCCACAACGTCGGCGACGCCGCCACGGCCATCCCGCTCTGGATTGCCTTCGTATTCGCCCGCCGCAAGCCCAGCGACCAGTTCACCTACGGCCTTGGACGGGTCGAGGATCTGGCAGGCATGACCATCGTCGGGCTGATACTTTTCAGCGCGCTGGTGGCTGGTTACCAGACAATCGACCGTTTCATTAATCCGCAGGAAATCAATTTTCTGTGGGCCGTGGCAGGGGCCGGGGTAATCGGCTTCATCGGCAACGAGGCCGTGGCGGTCTTCCGGATCCGGGTCGGCCGGGAAATCAACAGCGCGGCGCTGATCGCCGATGGCTATCACGCTCGCGTGGACGGCCTGACGAGCCTCGCCGTAGTTATTGGCGCCGTTGGTGTCTGGCTGGGCTTCCCCCTGGCGGACCCGATCGTGGGTGCGATCATTACCGTGCTCATCTTCGGCATTGTCTGGCAGTCCGCAAAAGCAGTTTTTACCCGCGCGCTGGATGGTGTAGAGCCGGAATTCACGGCACTCCTCCGACACACCGGGGAACACGTTCCAGGAGTCCGCGGCATACAAAATGTCCGCACCCGCTGGATCGGCCATCGCATGTATGCCGAGGCGGATGTGGTCGTGGACGACTCGCTGCTGGTCCGTGAGGCGGCGATCATTACCGAGAGATTGCATCAGCAAGCCGGGAAACACCTGCCTGCACTGGCTTCACTGCGTCTGGCGCTGGCGACGGGAATCGATCCTGACGAGGCACTTCGCGCTGAGCAGAATCCGACGCCACCGCACGATCATGGTGAGAGCGGGCACGGCCCTGATCATGGCCCTGATCACGAGCATGATCACGAGCATGGTGAGCACGGCCACGTCCACTAGGCGCGCATTAACACCTGCTCAGGGCATGACGGTGCGGATCAGGCCTCTCGCGGCGGTACCCCTCGCAGGTGCGTCACCAGGCCCGAACTGACCAGCTCAGATTCCGTCGGGTACCAGAACCGTTGCCCCGTGCGGACCCAGTTGTCGAGAAACCAGTCGGGTAGACCTCGATTCCGGAAGTACAGCAATTCCGCGCGGTACGGCGTGGCCACGGGATTCAAGGAAAAGGTTTCCCAGTTTCGCGGCAGGTGTACGCCGACACGCGCCCCGCGCTGCAGAAAACGGAAACGACCGCCGGCGTATGCTGAAACGCACGCGCTGGAGCACTCACGCGCACTGTAGGTATCGAGGTTCAGGGCCATGATGATCTCCCGGAGCTTCACGCCTTCGGACAGGGCGCCGCCGCCGCTCTCAAGGCGGATGCGACGGACCTGCGGGTTGGCGTTCAGCAGGGTTTGCACGGCGTCCGAAACGCCGAATCCCAGGCCCCCGTCCACTGCGATTTCGCGGCCGCTGGGCAGCAGTGTGACGTTGTAGTGGTAAGCACCGAGCCCCAGTGCGACGCGCGAGCCGATCACCTGGTCGGCGCCAACGGTGAGTCCCCGCATGGCAATCAAAATGGTGAAGAGGAAGGCGGTGACCTGGGTTGTACGGGCAGGAAGCCAGCGGATTTTCTCCCGGGCTACCCTGTCCCCGGAGCGCCAGAGCCCCACCATTTGCCACAATGGCACAAGGCCGATCTGGACGAACTGCAGGGCGAGCACCGCGAGGAAGCGTTCAGTCGTATCCGGAGGAGAGAGTCCGGCGGCAAGTATCGCTCTCGGGACTGCCCACCACAGCAGGACGGTGAGTGCCACACAGTTGATCCACCAGGTAACGCTTGGGCGCAGCTCTCCACGCCAGTGTCGGACGATGTAGAAGATCGCCGGCTCCCGACTAGTGCCCTGGATCCAGTACCTCGTGAGACCGCGCTTCACCAGGATCAAAGCGCACCGGGCGGCCATCCTTAAGCCAGACGCGGAGGGCAAAGGCAAAGATGGCGAGATTGGCGAGGCCGGTGAGGACGATCGGCCCGGAGATCATCCAGTGATCGTAAACATAGCCTCCAGCCAGGCTGGTCACGAGAATGCCGACTGCGCCACACAGGCTCGCGAATCCAATCACTGAGCCGCGCACATCTATGGGCGTTTCCTGGCCCAACAGGCCTGTCACCGTGAGGATCACGCTCATTTGACCAACGCCAACAAGGATGGCGCCGAGATACCCGAGGGGGGTAAATGGATGTATCTGCAGGCCCAGCAGCGTGTAGCCGATCCCTGCCACCAACAGGGCCGCGCAAACACACGCCAGGCGATGAAAGCGATCGATGAAAAAGCCGACGACCGGGGCCCAGAGCAGGGAGGCGCCGGTGATGATGGCGAGCATGATGCCCGCTTGCCTGAGGGCCCCCGCTGAATCGAGGCCTTCGTTGCGGCCTACCTGTTGCAGCCACAGGGACACGAACACGGCCACCAGGGTGAGATCGGCCCGCGCGACAAAAGACCCGGCATAGCAAACCACCAGACGTGGACTGGCGCGCCCCTGTGACAGGCCGATGGCAAACGCCGTACGCAGCGACACCTTTCTCGATTGTCCGGTCGGTGTGCCGCCTTTCAATCCCGCCTGCATGGCGACCGCAGTCAGCACTGCCACTGCGGCCATCACCAGCAGCATGTAGCGTCCGGCATCCGCCGCGCTCGCACCATTGGCCTGAAAGACACTGGGCAGGACTGGCAGTATCAGACCGGCGGCTATGCCCACACCGAGGCCATTCAGAAAACCTGTGGTGCCGGCCAGCTTGCCGCGCGAGCTCTCGGCCGGATAGTCGGCCGCCGTAACGGCAATCATCACTCCCGCCGTTGAGACGCCAATCGCGTATATGAAGCGATACAGGTAGAGGTCGAATTCCGTCTGTGCGGTGGAATACAGGGCAAAGCCAATTCCCGCAATCAACACGCCCAGGGTAAACAGTGGCCGGCGACCGAACCGGTCGGAAAGCGCCCCGACGAGCCCGATCAGCGCCAGTGCAACGATCTCCTGCATTGTGACCAGGAAGCCCGTGATACGGCCCTGCTCTTCGGGAGGGATGCCGACGATCTCGCTCAGCACATACGGCTGCGAAATGCTGAGGAAGGCCACGATCGGCATGATCATGAAATTGAGGTAAAGAAAGGTCCAGGCGTTGGTGCCGGAGATCCCTGGCGCGAATTCGATCGGGCCAATGTGGTAGTTGCGCGCCTGGGTCAAAACGTTCCTTTCCTCGCGGGGAAGCAAAAGTGTCGTGCACTCTGAACGGGCATTGGCGCCGAAGTCAACCCGTGTAACGATCTTCTGATGTCTGCGCTTATGTCTGCTTAGGACCTAAGCCTGGGCCGCCAAACCCGCGCCGGATATAGTTTCGGTACGCCGCTTGTCCGGAGGTCTGGCGGGCCGGCCGGCGCTCTGGCACCGTAGTTGCTGTATGGGCAACAAACGGCCAATCGTAGGCGTCATCTCGGACCGTCGCACCCTGGGGCACCATGCTTTCCAGGTGCAGGGCGAGAAGTACCTGACGGCGATTGTGGCCGGTTCGGAGTGCTACCCGGTGGGCGTCCCGGTTCTGGGGCCTGCACTCGATGATGGTTTCGATGTCCTTGAGGTGCTTCAGTCACTGGACGGTCTTCTGCTTACAGGCTCCCCCTCCAACGTGGAGCCACACCGTTACCGTGGTGATGCCAGCCGTACCGGTACGCTGCACGATCCGGAACGCGATCACTCGGCGTTTGAATTGATTCCCGCCGTCATAGGGCTGGGAATCCCGTTGTTCGCAGTCTGTCGCGGCTTCCAGGAACTGAATGTGGCCTACGGAGGCACGCTGCATCAGGAGGTGCACAATGTGCCCGGGTTCCTGATGCACCGGGAAGACAAGGAGGCGCCCATCGAGAGCCAGTACGCGCCCGCGCACGAGGTTCGATTCACGCCCGGTGGAATGTTGGCGCAGATAACCGGGCGGGATACCGCCATGGTCAACTCGGTTCATTCCCAGGGTATCGACCGGTTCGGTGAGGGCCTTGTTGTCGAGGGCAAGGCTCCCGATGGTCTGATCGAGGCGGTGACCGTGGCTGGCGCACCGGGCTTTGTGCTGGGAGTACAGTGGCATCCTGAGTGGCGAGTTCTCGAGAATGAAGTTTCCATGGCGATTTTTCGGGCATTTGGCGATGCCTGCCGGAGTTACCGATCATGAGTTTCCCGGATAGCATGAAAAAAGAAAGCATGAGTGACGAGCAACTCAGCGAGTGGTTGCTGGAAAACAAGATTGAGGAGGTTGAAGCGGTGGTGGCCGACATGGCTGGCGTGGCCCGCGGCAAGTACATGCCGGCACGCAAGTTCTCCGAGCAGGGTGGAATGCGCCTGCCGGAATCTGTCTTCATACAGTCCGTCACCGGCGAGTACATCGACGACTATCTCGAGGAGGGCGTCGTCGATCCTGCTGATCGGGACATGGTGGCCAAGCCGGATCTGGACACTCTGCGCCTTGTGCCCTGGGGAGAGGATCCCACCTGCTGTGTCATTCACGACTGCTACACGCAGGATGACAAGCCGGTGGATATCGCGCCGCGGCAGGTCCTGCGCCGGATCGAGGAGCTATTTCAGGCGCGCGGGCTGCAGCCGATCGTGGCGCCGGAGATCGAGTTCTATCTGGTCAAGCGCAATACTGATCCCGATTACCCCCTGGAGCCGCCAATCGGCCGTTCGGGTCGCAAGGAAACCGTGCGCCAGCCCTACAGCATGGATGCCGTGGACGAATTCGAGCCATTTATTGAGGACATCTACGACTATTGCAGGGTGCAGCGCCTGCACGTCGACAATCTGGCCCACGAGACCGGGACCGCCCAGCTGGAAATCAATTTTCAGCACGGCACCCCCGTCG
This sequence comes from uncultured Chromatiaceae bacterium, assembly GCA_964587605.1. GTDB lineage: Bacteria > Pseudomonadota > Gammaproteobacteria > Steroidobacterales > SHZI01. Next base: position 3,915 of record CAZPNN010000413.1, on the reverse strand, counting down.
AACTGTCCGACCAGATGTTTCTCTTCAAGCGCACAACCCGCGAGGCGGCGATGCGCCATGAGATCTATGCAACCTTCATGGCAAAGCCCATGGAGAACGAGCCCGGCAGTTCGATGCACTGGCACATCAGCCTCCGACGCACTGATGGGTCCAATGCCTTCTCGAATCCTGACGGGTCGGAAAGCGAGATGTTCAGAAACTTCATCGGTGGCATGCAGAAGTACGGTCCGGAGACCACCATCTTTCTTGCGCCCTATGTGAACTCCTATCGGCGTTTCACCCGCTACATGTCGGCACCCATCAATCTTGAGTGGGGCTACGACAATCGCACGGTAGGCCTTCGCGTCCCGCAGTCTGATCCTGACAACCGCCGTATTGAGAATCGCATCGCCGGAGCCGACGTCAATCCGTACCTGGCCATTGCCGCATCCCTGGCCTCCGGCTTGCTTGGCCTGGAAGAGGGGCTGCAGCCGGGTACGCCGGAGAACGGCAACGCCTACAAGCGGCCGTTTAACCTGCCCGGCAGTCTTTCGGACGCTCTCGACCGGCTTGAGCGCAGCGACAGGCTCCGTGCGATGCTGGGTGACCGCTTTGTGAAGATCTACACGGCCATGAAACGGCAGGAGTACCAGGCATATTTCGAGGTCATCTCCCCCTGGGAGCGCGAATTTCTGCTACTGAATGTCTGATTGAAGAACTCCTGTTTAGGACTTATCAATGACCGACAATCTCGCCCGATGGCAGCAGGACGACCGGCAGCACTTCCTGCACCCTTTCACCGATCATCGCGAGCTCGGTGAGCGCGGGACGCGGGTTATCACTCGTGGCGACGGAGTGTATATCTGGGAAGCAAACGGCCAGAAGATCCTGGACGGCATGTCCGGCCTCTGGTGCGTCAACCTGGGTTACGGCCGCGAGGAATTGATTGAGGCCGGCTGCCGCCAGCTACGGGAGTTGCCGTACTACAACAGCTTCTTCCAGTGCACGCACCCGCCGGCGATCGAGCTGGCGCGTGAGCTCTGCGAACTGGCCCCGCCTGGCTTCAACAAGGTCTTCTTCACCAATTCCGGGTCGGAGGCCAACGACACGATCATCCGGCTGGTGCGCTACTACTGGAGCCTGCTCGGTAAACCCGACAAGCAAATCATTATTGCCCGCCGGAACGGCTATCACGGCAGCACGGTAGGCGGCGCGAGTCTCAGCGGCATGCCCTGGATGCACGCGCAGGCTGGATTGCCGATTCCCAATATTCTGCACATCGAACAGCCCTACTGGTTCGGCCTGGGCGGCGACCTGGACCCTGCGGAGTTTGGGCTGAAGATCGCCCGGCAGCTCGCCACGACCATCGAGGAAGTTGGTGTAAACAAGGTTGCAGCGTTTATCGCCGAGCCCGTGCAGGGTGCCGGCGGCGCCGTCATTCCGCCCGCATCCTACTGGCCGGAAATCCAGAAAATCTGCGACGAGTACGGCATTCTCCTGATCGCCGACGAAGTGATCACCGGCATTGGCCGCCTGGGGCATTGGTTCGGCTCGCAGCACTACGGGATCCGGCCCGACCTGATGCCGTTCGCCAAGGGCGTGACTTCCGGCTACCAGCCGCTCGGTGGCGTGATGGTCAGCGACAAGGTCGCCGACGTGCTCGTCGCCAAGGGCGGCGAGTTCTATCACGGGTTTACCTACTCCGGACATCCGGTTGCCTGCGCCGTGGCACGCGCTACGTTGCAGGTGCTGCGCAAGGAGAATCTCGTCGAGCATGTTCGAGACACGGTAGCCCCGGCTTTCAGCAGCCGCTTGCAGAAGCTCGCCGACCACCCGCTGGTTGGCGAAGTCCGTACGGCGGGGCTGATTGGGGGCATCGAACTCGTGCCGCGAAAGAACAGCCGGAAACGCTTTGCCAGGGATTTGAAGGCGGGCGAGCGCTGTCGGGATTTCTGCATCGAGGAAGGCCTGGTCATGCGCGCGGTGGGCGACACGATGATCGTTGCACCGCCGTTCGTCACGACAGATGCCCAGTTGGATGAGCTGGTGGACAAGGCCTGGAAGGCCCTTGACCTGACCCAGCGGGCCCTCGGCAAGTCGCAGGCCTAGTCGTTGCAGCGGTTTCGGTCCAGAGCGCCGGTCGACGAGCACCCGGCGTCCTGGTACGTCGCCACGGCCCGCGGTCTCACCAGCCACGCGCCCCTTGAAGGGGCAGTGTCGGCCGACGTTTGCGTCGTCGGGGCCGGTTACACGGGACTGTCCGCAGCGCTGCATCTGGCCGGGCGCGGCTATTCCGTCATTCTCCTCGAAGCCCGAAAGGTCGGCTGGGGCGCCTCGGGGCGCAATGGCGGCCAGATGGGCACCGGGCAACGACGCGAGGAAGGCGAGCTGGAAGCCCGCTTTGGCCACGACTCGGCACGCCAGCTGTTCCAGCTGGGAATCGCGGGGCGTGATCTGGTTAAAGACCTCATTCGCCGTCATGACATTGATTGCGACCTGACGCCGGGGCAATTGCTGTGCGCGTCTAAAGCGTCGCATTTCACTGGACTTCTGCAGCGCGCGGCGAAGCTCGACCGAAATTACAGTTACCCGCACCAGCGTGTACTGGACCGGCAGCAGCTTCGCGCTGTGGTGGACAGCCCCGTCTACCACGGCGGCGTCATGGACTCCGGTGCCGCGCACCTGCATCCGTTGAACTACGCGCTGGGTCTTGCGCGCGCCTGCATCGCGGCCGGTGTCCGGATTCACGAGGGCTCGCGGGTGACCGGCTATTCAGGCGCAGGCCCGGTCGTGGTGCGTACCGATCGGGGTGAGGTTCGGGCGCAGTTCCTCGTTCTGGGCTGCAATGCTTACCTCGAAGGGCTGGAGCCGCGTATCGCTGACCGGATCATGCCGATCAACAATTTCCTGCTGGCCACAGCGCCGCTGGGTCCACAGGCGTCCCGCCTGATCGCCGATCCGGCCTGCGTGCACGACACACAGTTCGTCGTGAACTACTTCCGGCTGTCCCGTGACGGGCGGATGATTTTCGGCGGCGGCGAGACCTACACCCGGACGATTCCATCCGACCTGAAGGGCTTTGTCCGCCGGCACATGCTCCGGGTATTCCCGCAGCTTAAGCCCGCACCGGTCGAATATGCCTGGGGTGGGACCCTGGCCATTTCCATGAACCGGTTGCCTCATTTCGGGCGGCTTGCACCAAATGTGTACTTTGCCCAGGGCTACTCGGGTCATGGCGTGTCTACGGCGACACTGGCGGGTCAGTTGATTGCCGAGGCCGTCGCCGGGACCACGGAGCGCTTCGACGTTTTTGCCCGCCTGCCGCCGCCACGGTTCCCGGGAGGTACCCTGCTTCGCTGGCCGGGCCTGGTGCTGGGTATGCTGTGGTTTGCCCTCCGTGACCGCCTGTAGAGCGGCGCACCCCGGGTATTGGCATTTAGGCTCCCGCCGGGCAGACTCCGTTTACTCACGTTTTCAAAACAGGGGTTTTCAGCATGAATCGCGCCATCAGTTCAAAACTGGCCGGACTCGGTGTCCTGGCACTCGCTGCGGCGTCCAGTGCTGCGCAGGCGGACGTAAGTTCGACGATCACCATCGCAACGGATTACGACTTCCGCGGAGTGACGCAATCCGCACTGGATCCGGCCTTTCAGGCCAGCCTCGACTGGGAGGGCGAGAGCGGTGTGTACGCTGGCCTCTGGGGCAGCAACATCGACTTTGGCCAGAACGGGTTTGACGCCCCGGAGGGTGAGGACGACGTTGCCCCTGTGGACCTGAACGTCGAGGTCGACCTCATTCTCGGTTACGCGAACTCCTTTACCGAAGACCTGGGCTACGACGTCGGCGCGGTTTACTACAAGTACCTGGGCGACGATGACAACGGCATCAACGATTTTGACTATGCCGAAGTCTATGCCGGACTCGACTGGAAGATCC
>CAZPNN010000412.1:0-17753 GCA_964587605.1 uncultured Chromatiaceae bacterium | reverse complement strand
CCAGCCCATTGCCGTTCTTGGCGGCGGGGAGGGCGCCGACCCGGTGCCTCGGGATTATGTCTGGTGGGGTCACGGATCGACGCCCTGATTCCCTGCTATATTCCCCTTCATCGGAATGGACAAGAGACTTCTCGACATCGTCTGCTGCCCTGTAACCCAGCTGCCGCTGCAGTTGCTGGACACAGAGCGTCTCGCCCGGCTCAATGTGGCGATCAGCGCCGGTGAGTTACGCAATCGCGCTTCCGAACCCCTCCCTGAAACCCTGTCCGAAGCCCTGGTGACCCGCGACGGCCGCCTGGTGTATCCGGTGCGGGACGGTATCCCGATCCTTCTCGAAGAGGAGTCCATCGACTGGCAACAGCTTGGCCAATAAGCAGGCATGAAGCTCAAGCCCGAGCAGCTTAGGGAGCAGCTTCAGGCCGCGCAGGCCGCCACGCCGCCAAAGGCGCTGGCCCCCGTGTATCTGGTAACCGGGGACGAACCGCTGCTGGTCAATGAGGTCGTCGACGCGCTCCGCGCGGCCGCCATCCGGTGCGGCTGCGAGGAGCGGGAATCACACGTGGTCGAACGCGGCTTCAGCTGGGAGTCCGTCGCCGCGTCTCTGGTCAACCTGTCTCTCTTCTCGGCCGGCAAGCTGGTCGAGATAAGACTCCCCAATCCCACGCCAGGCGACGAGGGCTCGCGGCAGATCCGACAATTCGCAGGCCGCCCCGCAGATGGCAACACGGTGGTCATCGTCACGCCCGCGTTGACCCGCAAGATCGCCGAGTCGGCCTGGGCAACGGCGCTGGCGACAGCCGGAGTCTGGGTGGAAACCCGCCTGCCGCCACTGGCGGAGTTGCCGCGCTGGATTGGCCAGCGCTTCCGCACTGCCGGCCTCCGTTGTGACCCTGAGGGGTTGCAACTGCTGGCGGATCGCGTGGAAGGCAACCTCCTGGCTGCCCAGCAGGAAATCGACAAGCTTGCCTTGTTGTACGCGCCAGGCACCGAGCTGACCGCCGCCGAGATCCGGGCTGCCGTTGCCGACGGCGCCCGCTTCGACGTGTTCCAGCTCGGCGATGCCGCGCTCTCGGGCGACGTCCTGCGCGCCGTGCGCGTTCTGGAAGGCCTCCGGGAAGAGGGAACGGCGGCGCCGCTGGTGCTCTGGTCCCTGGTGCGCGAAGTGCTGGTACTGGTGGATGCGGGTGTCCGCGCCAGCCGCGAAAGTTCCCCGCTGCGGGCTGTGCAAGGTGCCGGCGTCTGGCAATCACGGACCGATCTGTATCTGCAGGCAATGCGTCACCACAAGCCCGGCACGCTCCGGCGCCTGCTGCGGATGGCCGGCCATGCCGACCAGATCGTGAAGGGGGCCCGTCCCGGTGAACCGTGGAACGCGTTGCTGGAACTCACGCTGGCCCTGGCGGGTCGGCCGCTACGGGAGGCCGAACTGGTCTCATGACAGTCCGTGCCTCGCCGCAGCGACAGCAACCGATCGGTATCTTTGGTGGCACGTTTGATCCTGTACACACAGGCCACCTGCGCACGGCGTACGAACTGCTGACCGGCCTCGAGCTTTCGGAAGTTCGCTTCGTTCCGTCGCGCCATCCGCCGCATCGTCCGCCAACCGTGGCACCGGAGGCCCTGCGCCTGCGGATGCTGGAGGCAGCGCTGGACGATTTGCCGGGCTTCCGTGTGGACGACCGGGAATTGCGGCGCCCGGGTCCTTCCTACATGGTCGACACCCTCGAAAGCCTTCGTGCCGAAGCGGGTTCGCAACCGCTTTGCCTGCTGCTGGGCCTCGATGCCTTTCTGGGCATTCCGGCGTGGCACCGCTTTCGTGAACTCCCGGAACTTGCCCACATCGTGGTAGCGCGCCGTCCGGGCTTCGCCGGGGAGATCGATGGGGAGGCTCTCGACCTGCTGCGAACCCGGGTCATTACTGATCCTCACGCCCTCGCCACGGCGCCGGCGGGCGGTGTACTGATGCTGGACGTCACCCAGCTGGAAATCTCGTCATCGGCGATCCGCAGCCTGGTGGAAGCCGGCGGGGATCCCCGATTTCTGGTGCCAGACGCCGTGCGTGAACTGATTTTGAAAACCCATATCTATGCCAATCCGAAGGAGGTGCGAACCCGTGCGCAGTAAGCAACTGCTGGCGCTTGCCGAGCATGCGCTGGCAGATCTGAAGGCCCGCGACGTCAAGGTGCTGGACGTGCGCCAGCTCACGTCGATGGCGGACTACATGGTGGTGGCGAGCGGGACTTCCGATCGCCACGTCAAGTCGATAGCCGGCCGGCTTGTGCAGGCAGCCTCCGAAGCGGGCTGCCCACCGCTGGGTGTTGAGGGCATGGGCAGCGGTGAGTGGGTGCTGGTGGACCTCGCCGACGTGGTGGTGCACATCATGCAGCCGAGGACACGGGACTTTTACAAACTGGAAAGCCTCTGGGACATGGGCGCCGTGGCGACTGCCTGAGCGTCCGTGGCCCGCGGTCGGCCTGCCCGGGTTGCCGTGTATGATCCGGAGCCCCCGGCAGCGGGGTCTTGAGCAGATGGACGCATGAAAGTACGGCTATTGGTGATCGGTACTCGCCCGGACGACTGGGTCCGGGACGCCGTTTCGCTCTACCTGGCCCGAATGCCGGCGCATCTGAAGCCGGAACTCGTCGAGATTCCACTGTCGCTGCGGTCATCGGGGGGTGATCCTGCCATCGCCAGGGCCAAGGAAGGGCAGCGCATCCTGCAGCGCCTGAAGCCCGGAGACTTCGTCGTGGCGCTCGACGAACGCGGCAAGAACTGGTCATCCATCGAGTTGTCCCGCGAGGTGGAGCGGTGGCAGAACCACCAGCCCTCGGTAGCGCTGGTCATCGGCGGTCCCGAGGGCCTGTCGGATGAAGTGAGTCAGAGGGCCGACCAGTCCTGGTCACTCTCCGCGATGACCTTTCCACACGGCCTGGCGCGCGTGATCGTTGTCGAGCAGTTGTATCGTGCCTGGACCATCCTGCAGGGGCATCCGTACCACAAGGTTTGATTGTCAGAACTGTCAGTACCGTGATCCCTTTCATTTACCTGGCCTCCGTATCCCCCCGGCGTCGCGAATTGCTGACCCAGCTTGGCGTTCAGCCCGAGGTCCTTCCGGTGTCCGTGGACGAGACGCCGCGGGCCGGTGAAAGCGCCGCAGATCTGGTTTGCCGTCTCGCCGCACAGAAGGCCCGGGCCGGAATGGTCGTCCGGCCCGCACGAATCGCGCCGGTCATGGCGGCAGACACCGCGGTGGCTCTCGGCAATGAGTTATTTGGCAAGCCGGCCGACCAGGCGGATGCGGCACGGATGCTCGCCCGTCTCTCTGGCCGGACGCATGCTGTCTGGACGGCAATCGCCGTCACGGACGGCCAGCGCGAGCGCGTGGAATTGAGCCACAGCGAGGTTACGTTTCGCGCCATCACGCCCGACGAGATCGCGGCGTACTGGCAAACTGGTGAACCGGCCGACAAGGCTGGCGCCTACGCGATCCAGGGACTCGGCGCGCTATTCATCGCTGATCTCAAGGGCAGCTATTCTGGAGTGATGGGCCTGCCCCTGTTCGAGGCCGCGAGATTGCTGACGCTGTTCGGCTACACATTGCTGCCCGCCGGGTCAGCTGAGCCATGACTGAAGAGATTCTTATCAATCTCACTTCCCGGGAAGCCCGGGCAGCGGTCGTCGAGAATGGTGTTCTCCAGGAGGTACTGATCGAGCGAACCTCCCGTCGCGGGCTGACCGGCAACATCTACAAGGGCCGTGTGGTGCGTGTCCTGCCCGGAATGCAGGCCGCATTTGTGGAGATCGGGCTGGCCCGCACCGGATTTCTCCACGCCTCCGATGTGCTGCCACCGTGGGACGCGCCGGCCACGGTGGCCGGTGAGGAGCCCAACATCCGGGACCTGCTCCGCGAGGGCGACACCGTACTGGTCCAGGTCGTCAAGGATCAGCTGGGCACCAAGGGCGCCCGCCTGACGACCTTCATCACCATGCCGTCGCGCTACCTCGTGTTGCTGCCGAAAGAGTGCAATCTCGGCGTGTCCGGACGGATAGAAGGCGACGAAGAGCGCGCCCGGCTGAAGCAGGTCATGACCGGGCTTACGGGCGAATCTCCCCGGTACGGTTATATCGTCCGGACCGCGGCCGAAGGCGTCGCCGAGGAGTCGCTGCGCGCCGACGTCGATTTTCTGCACCGTTTGTGGGACGTGGTAGCCCGCACGGCACAGGACGCGCCCGTTCCATCTCTGGTTCACCAGGATTTGCCGCTGGCTATCCGGGTGTTGCGTGACCTTGTGAACCACGATACGCAGCGTGTCCGGATCGATCACGAGCAGGCCTGCATCGAACTTCGCGAGTTCGCGAGCAGCGTAATGCCGGAACTGGGCGGCCGCATCGAGCTGTTTCAGGGCGACCGGCCGATCTTCGACCTGTACGGCATCGACGACGAGATCCAGAAGGCCCTGGCCCGGAAGGTCGAGCTGAAGTCCGGTGGCTACCTCGTCATCGACCAGACGGAGGCGCTGACCAGCATCGACGTCAACACCGGTGGCTACGTCGGTCACCGAAATCTGGAAGACACCATTTTCCGGACCAACCTCGAGGCGGCCGTGGTGATCGCGCGGCAGCTACGCCTGCGAAACCTCGGTGGCATCATCATTATCGATTTCATTGATATGACCGAGGACGTGCACCGTCGGCAGGTACTGGAAGCACTCACCACAGCGCTTGCTGGCGATCATGTGCGGGCGCAGGTGGCGGAGGTCTCGCTGCTGGGGCTCGTCCAGATGACGCGGAAAAGAACGCGGGAAAGCCTGGAACACTTGCTGTGCGAGCCGTGTCCAACCTGTGAGGGACGTGGTCACGTGAAGAGTCCCGAGACTGTCTGCTATGAGATCTTCCGTGAGATTCTCCGGCAGCACGCGCAGTTCAGTTTCAAGGAGTTGGTCATTCTCGCGCACCAGGAAGTTATCGAGCTGTTGCTGGACGAAGAGTCCGCCAACATTGCCGAGCTCGAGGAACGTACGGGCAAGTCGATCCGGCTGCAGGTGGAAAGCCTGTATGCGCAGGATCAGTTCGACGTCGTCCTGGTGTAGGGGCGGGCGCATTAGTCAGCACGGCATTTTCAGGCAAGGTCTCGGCTGGCTCGCGGGAATCATCGCGGCTGTGCTCATCTGCCTGGCCGTGATGGTTGGTGTGGCCCGGCTGCTGCTGCCGCTGGCACCAGCCTATCAGGCCGATATCCGGCGCTTCGTCAGCGAGGCAACCGGCTTTGACGTGCGATTTGGACAGATGACTGCCACCTGGCCATTGCGCGGCCCCGAGGTTCGCTTCTCCAACGTGCGTATTGCGACCCTGAAGGATCAGCGTCCGGTCCTCGATGCCGGGGAGCTCAGTGTTGGCGTTAACCTCTGGCAGCTCGTTATCGAGCGGCGTTTGCGGCCGGGCCGCATCTCGGTCAGCGATGCCTCGGTCTCGGTAAAGCATTTGCCGGCCGGGAAGTGGCTCATCAACTCGGTGCCGCTGGAAGACCTGCTGCAGCGGCCGGCGAATCAGCCACTGCCGCAACTGGATCTGCAGCTTCAGAACATCGAAATGCTGTTGCTCGATGTCTCGCGCATGGAACCGCGCATAGCCCTGCGCATCGAGCAGCTCGACCTTGATCTCGGGCCCGAAGTCATCGGCGTCGATGTCGAATTCCAGGGAGAGGATGGACTCGGCACGGGCATCGAGGTGGCCGGAACATTGCCCGCCGCTGTCATCCAGCGAGCGGCGCTCGCCCGCGCCTCTACCGGCCCGGATGTCCCGCCGTCACTGGCTTGGGAGGCGCGGGTCACTGGCGATGATCTCGATGTCGCCCGGTTGTTGCGAATCCTGTCGAATGAATCCGTGGCCCTGATAGCCGGACGAGGCAAGGTTGACCTGCGTGCAGGCTTTGCGGGTCTGGAGCCGCAGACCCTCACCGTCGACCTGGCGCTCGGTCCCACCGTCTGGGAAGGCGTTTCCGCAGCCGAGAACAACTACCGGCGCATTGAGTTGCAGGCTGGCTGGCAAGCGTTTTCAGGCGGCTGGGAGGCCACCGTCGGGCAGTTCGCGGTAGAGCGGGGAGCCAAGGCCTCGCCCGTCAGCACCGGTTCAGTACGTTACGTGCGACGGGCTGCCGGCCCCGGCAAGGTGACTGCTTCAGCCGACAATGTCCGGCTGCAGGACTTCTGGCCCGTACTCTGGTCTGTCGGTAGCACCAGTCTTCGTCGGGACCTGTTGCCCGGGCAGGTACAAGGCACGGTTCGTGACTTCAAACTAACGGCATCCCTGCCGGCGGACAAGCCGCTGACCTATGTCGTGGAAGCCGGGTTCCAGGGCCTCGGAATAACCATGCCCGAGCCGGGCTGGGCGGTCACGGGACTAACTGGCAGTGTTCGTGGTGACCAGGGTGGCGGACGGGTCACTCTCAGTTCAGCCGGCGGACTCGTGCGGCTGCCGAAACTGTTCCGCGTGGATATCCGCACCAACCGCGCTACCGGGCAGGTTGGCTGGCAGTACTCGGATCGCGGCATTGAAGTCGTCGCTGACGATTTGCGGATCTCAACTGAGGACGCGGACAGCCGGTCACGTGTCCACCTGCTATTTCCGCGCGAAGGTTCCGTGTTCGTCGACATTGCCGCTCAATTCACGGCGTCATCCGCCCCGGCCGCGGTCAACTACCTGCCACTGCAAAAATTCAAGCCAGGCGTCGTTAAGTGGCTGGACCAGGCCATCGTTGCGGGCTCGGTTCCCAAGGCTGAACTGCTGTGGCAGGGCCGCCTCCGGGGGTTTCCTTACGAACCCGGCGACGGCCGTTTCCGTGCCGAAGTCAGCCTCACCGATGCCGTGATCAACTACGCGCCGGAATGGCCGCGGCTGCAGAACGCGTCCGGAACGGTCATCTTCGATCGTGTCAGCATGAGTTCGGTACAGAACAAGGGATCCGTTGGCGGCGTGCCATTCGAAGATATCGAGATCCGCGTGGCAAACCTGGTGCGCGACGCAGAACTCGATGTCGCGGCGACGGGTGATGTGCAGCTTGGCCAGCTGCTGAATTTCCTGCGCCAGTCACCAGTGGCCGCCGTCCTTGGCCCCGCACTCGACAACATTACCGGCAGTGGTAATGTGACCACGGGCATCAACCTGCGCATGCCCATTGCGAGCCCGAAGGACTATCGCCTGGCCGGCAGCTTCCGTCTGGATCGGGCCACGCTGGGATTCAAGAAGGTGGAGATCGGTCTCACCGAACTGCAGGGCACCGTGCGCCTCGACTCTAACCGGCTGGCGACCGACGAACTGGCGGCCCGCTTTCTCGACGAACCCGTGAGCATTCAGCTGCGCGCCGCGCGCATGGACGAACCAGAGCTGACACAGGTTGCGGAAATTCAGGGCGCGACGCCGGCGGCCAAACTCGCCGCGGCGTTTTCGCTGCCCTACGGAGAGCGGCTCGACGGGAGCCTTGCATGGAACGCCACCGTACAGGTTCCCGCGCGCAACGTGGGGCGTGCTGTCAGTATCGAGGTCACATCGGATCTGGAGGGGTTAGCCAGCAATCTCCCGGCACCCCTGGCCAAGGTGGCTTCCGCGCGCGAAGCCCTGAAATTGGAAGTGCGGCTTCCGGAACGCGAACTCCTGCAGGTGGATGGCAAGGTTGACCGCGGAATCAGCTGGGCCTTGCAGTTCGTGCCGGGAAACTCGGGAGCCGGCTGGCGTCTCGAGCGGGGTGCAATGCGCAGCGGCCGGGCGACGGCAAGCTTGCCCGCAGAGGCAGGACTGGAAATCGGCGGCACCTTCGCAACCCTTCGCTTCGAAGACTGGTTTCCTGGCCGTGGTAGTGCCGGAAGCACATCCCCGTCTGGCGAACTCATTCGGCAGCTCGACGTTGAGGCTGCCACCTTTGCAATTTTCGGCCGCGTGTTCCGCAACATGCAGATCGAGGGCGCGCGGGCTGCGGGCGAATGGCGTCTGGCCGTGCGCGGACCCACGGCGTCCGGTGCGATTGTCGTGCCAGTCGGCTCGGCGGCGGATGTGCCGATCGTACTGGACATGGAACGCCTGTGGCTGCTCGAGACCGACCCTGCCACCGGCGACGGCGGCTCTGACCCCCGGAACCTGCCCGCAATCCGTGCCTCGGTCGGTGACTTTGCGCTCAAAGAGATGCACTTTGGACGTCTGACGGCGGACATTGCCCAGCGCGGTGACGGGGTTGTGGTGGAGCCGCTGGAACTCACGAGTCCAAGCTTTGGCATCACGGGCAACATCACCTGGGTGGTGGAAAACGGTGACGTCGGCCAGCAGCGCAGCGAGGCCCGCTTGCAGCTCCGATCCACGAACTTTGCTCGTACGCTGCGGGCCCTGGGCTACAAGCCCATCGCTGAAGGTGAAAACGCGACGGTCACTGTCGACCTGTTCTGGCCGGGTGGTCCCGGTGAGGACGTCCTCCACGATGCCGGCGGCCGGGTGCTGTTCGATCTGGACAAGGGCCAGTTCCTGGCCGTCGATCCCGGTGGTGGCCGCATCGTCGGCCTGCTCAGCATCGCGACGCTGCCGCGGCGGCTGGGGCTCGATTTCTCGGACGTCGTCGACAAGGGCCTGGCCTTTGACCGCGTGAAGGGCGAATTTCGCCTCGACGCGGGCAATGCCTTTACGTGCAATTTTGGCCTGGAAGGCCCGGCGACAGACATCGGGATGGTGGGCCGGGTTTCCTTCCGGGACCGCAGCTACGACCAGCTGGCCGTCGTCCGTCCGCACGTCTCTGACCTGCTGGCCGTGGGGGGATTTGTCGGTGGACCTGTGGTTGGCGGCACCGTGCTGCTGATCTCACAGATATTCCGCAAGCCATTGAGTTCACTGGGCGAGACCTATTACCGGGTGTCCGGAAGCTGGGATCAGCCGCTCATCGAAAAGGTGCAGAGGAGCGATGTGGATGTAACGCCGTTCAAGGACTGCGAGCGCTACCTGGCTGAGGCGCTGAAGGAATTGCCGCCGGAAGCCGAACTGACTCCCTGATCCCCTGCGGGCTGCAGGACCCGCGTCTGCGCATTACACTGGTCTGATATTTCCGAAAGTAGCCTTATGAAGACTCTCCGCATATCTGCCATCCAGATGAATTCTGGCGACGACGTCACCACCAATCTCACGCGGGCCCGGCGCGTGTTGCGTTCGGCCGCGGCTGACGGGGCAACGATTGCCGTTTTGCCCGAGAATTTCGCCCGTATGGGCAAGAAGGAATCGGATCGGCTGGCGATCGTCGAGGATGATGGCGCAGGTCCCCTGCAGGATTTTCTCGCGGCCGAGGCCGCCCGTTCCGACCTGTGGATCGTTGGCGGCACTATTCCGCTGAAGAGCGACGATCCGAAGCGGCCGTATGCTTCCGCCCTGGTGTATGACGGCAGCGGCAAGCGTGCCGGGCGCTACGACAAGGTGCACCTGTTCGACGCGCGGGTGCCCGAGAGCGAGGAGGCGTATCGTGAGTCCCGGAACACGACGCCGGGCTCGAAGCCGCTGCTGATCGAGACGCCCTGGGGTGGTTTGGGCGTAGCCGTGTGCTACGACCTGCGCTTCCCTGAGCTGTTTCGCTGGATGTCGAGCGAGGGCCTGGACGTGCTTGCCGTCCCCGCCGCGTTCACCTACCGCACTGGCGCAGCACACTGGGAGCCACTCCTGCGCGCCCGGGCGATCGAGAATCTTTGTTATGTGGCTGCTGCCGCCCAGACTGGCACGCACCCGGGCGGACGCCAGACCTACGGGCATTCCATGCTCATCGATCCCTGGGGTGCGATTCTTGTTGACGCTGGCGGCCGTACCCGCGCGATCACCGCCACCATCGACACGCAGCGCCTGAAGCAGTTGCGCCAGCAGTTTCCGGTTCTCGACCACCGGCGCTTCAAGGCTACCGGCTGAGTTCACTCACCGGCTCCAGACAGGATTCAAGAATGAATGCAGTAATTCCTCCCGAATCATCGCTTGCGCGTGTGCGCAGTCACGTGCTGGACGCTGCCGGTATCGCGGATCGCGATCTGGAACGGGCGCTCGGCACCCTGATGCGCGGTGCCGTGGACAACGCCGATCTGTACTTCCAGGTGTCCCGCCAGGAGTCGTGGACGCTGGAGGACGGCATCGTCAAGGAGGGCGCCCACAGCATCGAGCAGGGCGTCGGCGTCCGGGCGATGTCCGGCGAGAAGACGGGCTTTGCCTATTCCGACGAAGTGATCGTGCCGGCGCTGCTCCAGGCGTCCGCCGCCGCGAGCGCGATCGTCCGCCAGGGCCAGCAGGGGCAGATCCAGGCCTGGCAACCCCGCTCGGGTCACCGGCTGTACCCACCCATCGATCCCTTGCCGACGCTCGGGGACGACGACAAGGTCGCGTTACTCCAGCGGATCGACAGCGACGTGCGCGCGCTGGATCCGCGGGTGAAACAGGTCGTGGCGAGTCTGGCTGCTGCCCACGAGGTAATCCTGGTGTGTGCCAGCGACGGTGTGATGGCTGCCGACGTGCGTCCGCTCGTGCGTTTCAACATCTCGGTGATTGTTGAGGATGGCGAGAAGCGTGAGCAGGGTTATGCGGGCGGCGGCGGGCGCTTCGGCTACGAGTACTTCACAAAGGAGCGCGTGCTCGAGTTCGGGCGCGAAGCCGTGCGCCAGGCCGTGGTTAACCTCGACGCGGTGCCGGCGCCGTCCGGCGAGATGGTCGTCGTGCTCGGGCCGGGCTGGCCCGGCGTACTGCTGCACGAGGCCATCGGCCACGGGCTGGAAGGCGACTTTAACCGCAAGGGCACGTCGGCCTTCACGGGCCGCATCGGCGAACGCGTGGCGTCGGACCTGTGCACGGTCGTGGACAACGGCACGCTGCCCGACCGGCGCGGCTCACTGAACGTGGACGACGAGGGCACCCCGACGCAGAACACGGTGCTGATCGAGAACGGGATTCTCCGTGGCTACCTGCAGGACCGCATGAATGCGCGCCTCATGGGCACCGAGTCGACGGGCAATGGGCGACGACAGTCCTTTGCTCACACGCCGATGCCACGCATGACCAACACCTACATGCTGGCGGGGCCCCATCATCCGGACGAGATCATCGCATCGGTGAAGAAGGGCGTTTACGCTCGAAACTTCGGTGGCGGGCAGGTGGACATCACGTCCGGGAAGTTCGTCTTCTCGACCACGGAGGCCTATCGGATCGAGAACGGCAAGCTTGGCGCGCCGCTCAAGGACGCCACGCTGATTGGCGACGGTCCGACCGTGCTGAACCGGGTGAGCATGGTGGGCAACGATCTGGCCCTCGATACCGGCATCGGTGTCTGCGGCAAGGAAGGGCAGTCCGTACCCGTTGGCGTCGGGCAACCGACGCTGCGGATCGATGGCCTTACTGTTGGCGGTACGGGTGGTGGCGAATGACGGCGCGTAACGCACTCAGCCTGCAGAATGGCCACGTCACGCTGCAGGAGAAGGTCAACGACGTATTGCGGCTTGCGAAGGAGCTGGGGGCCTCCCAGGCAGAGGCCAGCGCGAGCTTCGGCACCGGATTTTCGGTGAATGTGCGGATGCGGGAGGTGGAGACGCTGCGCCACCAGCGCGACCAGGGTCTCGGTATCACGGTCTGGCTGGGGCATCGCAAGGGCAGTGCCAGCACGTCGGACCTGCGGCCCGAGGCCCTCGAAGAGTCGGTGCGCAAGGCCTGCGCGCTCGCCCGGCACGGTGCCGAGGATCCCGCCTCCGGCCTCGCGGACGCGGACCGGCTCGCGACAGTTTTTCCGGAACTCAGCCTGCATCACCCCTGGGCCATCGAGCCCGCCGCCGCCATTGATCTCGCGATGGCCTGTGAGGGAGCAGCCCTCGACGTGGACCCGCGCGTGACCAATTCGGAAGGGGCGTCAGTCAGCACGAGCGAAGGGCTCCGGGTCTATGGCAACAGTCACGGTTTTCTCGGCGGCTATTCCGAGTCCGACCACAGCATCTCGTGCTCGGTTGTGGCCACGCAGGACGGCGCGATGGAGACGGACTACGAATACGCCGTCGCTCGCGACGCCGCCGATCTGCTGTCCCCCGCCGAGATCGGCCGGGAGGCCGGCCGCCGGACCGTGGCGCGGCTGGGCGGCACCAAGCTTTCGACCCGTACCGTGCCCGTGCTCTTCCCGGCGCGGGTCGCCCGCGGGCTGATCGGGCATCTGCTCGGCGCCATCAGCGGTGGTGCGCTGTACCGGAAGTCGTCATTTCTCGTCGATGCGCTCGGTAAGCCGGTATTCGCGAGCCGCGTTACGATCGACGAGCAGCCGCATCTGCGCAAGGCGCTGAACAGCGCGCCCTTCGACAACGAGGGAGTCACGACGGTCGAGCGGCGGCTGGTGGATGCCGGCGTGCTCGGCGGCTACCTGCTGGGCAGCTACTACGCCCGCAAGCTCGGGATGCACTCCACCGGGAACGCGGGCGGTGCCCACAACCTGGTCGTGCACAGCACGGGCCAGAGCTATGAAGAATTGTTGCGCACGATGGACCGCGGCCTCGTCATCGCCGATCTGATGGGCAGCGGCGTTAACCCGGTGACCGGCGACTACTCGCGGGGCGCCAGCGGCTTCTGGGTGGAGAATGGCCAGGTCCAGTACCCGGTAACCGAGATCACGATCGCGGGAAATCTCAAGGAGGTTTACCAGAGGATCCTGGGCATCGGCACCGACGTCGACCGGCGCGGCGGGGTTCTGACGGGGTCGATACTCGTGGAAGGGATGACGGTCGCGGGGAGTTAGGCGCGATGCCTGGCGGGGTTGGCCGCCGGGCATTGACGGTGCCGATCAGCGGGCGTCGAAGTGCTCGGCAAAGTCGCCCCAGATCTGGGGCCAGTACTCGCGTCTCGATTCTTCCGAGGTCTGGCGGGCGAGTTCCCGAAGCAGCCGGTGGTCGGCGGTCGTGAGCCGCGTCGCTTCCGAGCGGCTCACCAACTGGATTGCCTTCAACGTCGCCTGATCGTGCACGTCCTCACACCTCTAAGGGAGTCCGTTCCGGTCGCGGACTTTTCTTATTGGCGAGACTAGCACTGCGCGGGGCCCGCAAACTACCTTGCGTGGTAGCGGGAGCGTTAGTGGTCAGTCACCGACGCGATAATCCACTGTCGTGACCACGGGTACGTTGTTGAATTTCGGCGAGATAGGGTCCCGGGCAGGGGCAGGAGGTCGAGCCGCGCCACCGCCGCCGGAACTTGCCCCTCCTGCCAGGAAGCCGGGGTTAAGGATCAATGCTTGACGAACTGATCGCCGACCGCGCCAGGCGCTCGTCGACGACGCGTTCGCAGGAGAGGGCAGCCGTCGCGTGGCCGGTGACGGCCAGCAGAAACGGTTCCTTGTCGAGCGCGTAGAGCTCGGCATGGGTCGCCGCCGTCACGGTCGCCGTGCGGGGCGTGTCCCGGATCAGGGCGATCTCGCCAACGCCGTCACCGCGCCGAACACGGTTTATTTCGCGTCCGCCCTCCGAGACCGAAAGCTCGCCATCGGCGATGGCGTAGTAGCAGTCGCCCCGGTCGCCCTCACGGATGATCACCGCGCCGGTTTCGGCCGACACCGGCCGGAGGGCTCGCGCCAGGCCCTCCAGCTGGGGGGCAGACAGTGGGGCGAAGAGCGGGATCGACTTGAGCAGGCGGATCTCGACCTGTGGCACGTCGGCGGCCTCGTCGATCGCCCACAACCGGCGGGCTGTCGCGGCGACCACGAGCAGAAGCAGCACAGCCACGCCGATCAGGGCCGCCGGTGCGCCGCTGACCTCCACGAGGATCGGGACAAGGAGCATCCCGATCGCGAGCCCGACGTTCATCAACGACTCCAGCAACGCGAAGACCTGCGCAAGGATGGACGGCGGCGCAGCCCGTTGCAGCAGGATGCGGCCAGTAACGTCGAAGGTCATGCGCCCGACGCCCGCCAGCAGCAGCACCACGAACGCGCCGACGACTGTAGGCTGCACGGCGAGCAAGACCAGCGCGACGGACGCCGCGACGATGCTAATGACGAGCGTTGGTGCCAGCCGCGTCCGGGCCACCAGCGCAGCCGCCAGGACCGCGCCGACCAGCGAGCCGGCGCCGAAGGCTGAGTTAAGGTAGCCAGCCCCGGACTCCCCCATGCCGAGCACGCTGATCGCCAGCACGACGTAGAGCATGTCGAGCGACCCAATCAGCACGAACTGGGCGCCCAGCAGGCCGGTCAAGGTGCGCACGGGGCGATTGCGCCACACGATGCCAATGCTCCGGACGACGTCGGTCATGAGGCCGCTCCCGTCGCCGGTATTGGCGACCGGCTGCGTGCCGGGCGTGGCCACGACGAGTAGGGCGGCGGTCAGCACCAGCGTGGCGAGAACGCCGACCGCCAGCTCCGGCCCGCCGATACCGATCAGTGCGCCGGCGAGCGCGGGCGCAACGATGACTCCCAGACTGTCCATCCAGCCGCTGACGACGTTGGCTGCCGTGAGTTCGGTGGGAGTGCGCACCACGGCAGGAAACAGCACGGCCTGCGCTGGCCTCGGCAGGGTAACGGCGAGGTTCACGACCGGGGCCAGGGCGAAGACGACCCAGATCGGGGCGTCGATTGCCATCGCGACGGCGATGGCCGCGAGTCCCAGCGCCATGATCGAGTACGCCGTCAGCAGGATGCGGCCAGGCCTGTGGCGGTCACACAGGGCGCCTAAGAACGGCGCCAGGATCGCTGCCGGAATGAGTTGCACCAGCGCGATGGCGCTGGCGGCAACGGCGCCACCCTTGGTGTAGGCATAGACGAGCAGGGCGACCCAGACGCCCCACTCCGCGCCACAGAAGCCGGCCCAGGCGAGCTGTATGCGCAGCAGGTCGCGGTTGCGGAAGGCCGTGCCAAACACGGCGACGATGGCTTTCAGGCGCTGCACGGTGTCCCCTACCTGATCGCCCTGGATCAACAGCAGCTAATCAACGACTACTTCGAAGCGCCAATCAGCAGCTCCAGCGCCTGCCGGTACTTTTCCGTCGTCCGGCGGATCACGTCCGGCGGCAACTTCGGTCCCGGCGCCTTCTTGTTCCAGTCGAGGGTCTCCAGGTAGTCGCGCACGAACTGCTTGTCGAAGCTTGGCGGGCTGATGCCGGTGCGGTATTCGGCGGCGGGCCAGAAGCGCGAGGAGTCCGGGGTCATGACCTCGTCGATCAGGTACAGGGTGCCGTGGTCGTCAAGGCCGAATTCGAACTTGGTGTCGGCGATGATGATGCCGCGGCTCCGGGCGTAGGCTGCCCCTTCGCCATACACGCGGATCGCCAGCGTGCGAACTTGCCGCGCGAGGTCGGCGCCGACCAGTTTCTCGCACTCCTCGAAACTGATGTTCTCGTCGTGATCGCCGGCTGCCGCCTTGGTGGCCGGAGTGAACAGCGGCTCGGGGAGTGGCGCGGCCAGCGGCAGTCCGGCTGGCAGCGGAATGCCACACAAGGCTCCGGTTGCCTGGTAATCCCTGTAGCCAGAACCGATGAGGTAGCCACGGACGACGGCCTCTATGGGCAGGGGCTTCAGACGTCGCACCACAACGGCTCTTGTGGCTACGGCTGCCCGTTCGGCCGGATCGGTGATGACCGACGCCAGGGGCAGGTCGGCGAGGTGATTGCGGACAATGCCCGCGGTGCGGCCAAACCAGAAGTTCGACAACCGGGTCAGGACCTCGCCCTTGCCCGGAATCGCATCAGGCAGGACCACGTCAAAGGCTGAAAGCCGGTCGGTCGTGATGATCAGCAGGTGCCGGTCATCGACCGCATACAGGTCGCGGACCTTGCCTTGACTGAGGCGCGTGAGGCCTGTCAAATTCGATTCGTACAGTGCGTCCGGGGCGATGTTCCGCGTCATCGATGCAATTCTAGCAGCGCCGTCTGCGCTTGCCCCCGATAGTAATTACCCCCGGTCGTAGTGACCCCGGCGAATCGAACCAGAGACTACGGATGGCATGGATTGGCAAAGTCGGCGGCGGCATTCTCGGTCTGATCGTTGGCGGCCCCGTGGGCGCCCTCATCGGCAGTGCTCTCGGTCATCAGTTTGACCGGGGCGCCGGCAGCGCCGGGTTTCTCGGCTATGGCGGCCTGAACGACCAGGGTGACGCGGGGGTTTACTCAGCCGCCGACCGCCAGCACCTGTTTTTCCAGACCACGTTTTACGGCCTCGGCGCACTCGCGAAGGCTGACGGCCGCGTGTCCGAGGCCGAGATTGAAGCAGCGCGTGCGGTTATGGCGGAATTGCACCTGCGGCCTGCGGCCGTACTGGAGGCCATCGAGTGCTTCACGGCCGGCAAGAGCGCTGATTTTCCGCTGCGCGAGCGCGTACTGCGGCTACGCCGGGCTTGCCGGCGCGAACCGGAGTTGCTGCGAACTTTTCTCGAGATCCAGATGGACTTTGTCCTCGGCAAGCAGGCGATCAGCGGCGGCGAACGAACGCTGCTTCTCGGAATTGCCGAAACCCTGGGGGTGGGGCGCATGGACCTGGCCAATCTGGAAGCCGTGCTGCGCGCCCGCCGCACCTTTCGCCAGAAACGGCCGGCGACCTCACCCGGGCAGTCGCTTCCGGGCGCTTACCGCGCGCTTGCCCTTGAACCCGTAGCGACGGATGCCGAGGTGAAGAAGGCCTATCGGCGTCTGATGAATCAGCACCACCCGGACAAGCAGGCCGCGCGCGGCCTGCCGGAGTCGATGCTCGAAGCGGCGAAGGAGCGCACCCACGAGATTCGTGCCGCCTACGAGCTGATTCGTGAACGGCGGGGCATGAGGTAGGCGAGGGAACTGGCGTGACGGGGCCCGTCCTGCCGGGTCGCGTGCTATATTTTTGCGGTGTCTGCTCCGCTCATTGCCCCATCCATCCTCTCGGCTGACTTTGCCCGTCTGGGCGAGGAGGTCGAGGCCGTCCTCGCGGCCGGCGCCGACGTCATCCACTTCGATGTGATGGACAACCACTACGTGCCGAATCTCACCATCGGGCCACTGGTTTGCGAGGCCTTGCGCAAGCGAGGCATCAAAGCGCCGATCGATGTACACCTGATGGTGAAACCGGTAGACGAACTGGCCCGTGCCTTCGCCGGAGCCGGTGCGAGCTGGATCAGCTTTCACCCGGAAGCCAGCCGGCACGTCGACCGTACGATCAGCCTCATTCGCGAACTCGGCTGCAGTCCCGGCCTGGTGCTGAACCCGGCCACGCCACTGGATTGCCTGGACTACACGCTGCCGGGCCTGGACCTGGTGCTGGTGATGTCGGTGAATCCGGGGTTCGGCGGACAGACATTCATTCCCGAAAGCCTGCCCAAGCTTAGGGCGATCCGCGAGCGTATCGGGACGCTCGGCAGGCCCGTACGTCTCGAGGTCGATGGCGGGATCAAGCCCGACAACATCCGCAAGGTTGCGGAGGCGGGCGCAGACATATTCGTGGCAGGGTCGGCAATCTTCGGTAGCGGCGACTACGCCGCAACGATCCGGCAAATGCGCAATGAACTTGAGGGGCTGTCCCCGTAGGAGCGCCTTCAGGCGCGACAGGCGAGTTCGATCGCGCCTGAAGGCGCTCCTACGGGGCTTGTTGTATTACAAGCCGACCGCCTTCAGCCTCGGCTTCGGCCGGGCGTTGTACACGACGATGGTCTTGCCAGTCGCGGTGATCAGGCCCTGTTCCTCAAGTACCTTCAGTACGCGGCCAGCCATTTCGCGGGAACAGCCCACCAGACGGGAGAGTTCCTGCCGGCTGACCTTGATCTGCATGCCTTCCGGATGGG
>CAZPNN010000411.1:0-6089 GCA_964587605.1 uncultured Chromatiaceae bacterium | reverse complement strand
GGCTGGTCGCGGATGATCTGGCCGGCGGAGACGCCGCGGATGCCAACCTGGCTTTGTCCCGGTCCCAAGTTCTGGATGGCAAGTCCGGCGACGTTGCGCGATAAATCCTCAAGATTCGTTGCGCCGGTACGCTGGATGTCGGCTTCCGTCTGGGCGTTCACCGAAAACGGCACTTCCTGGATCGTCGAGCCCCGTTTCGTGGCGGTGACGATGATCTCCTGCTCGTTAGCGGCGAAAGACGCTGTCGATAACGCCAGCAGTGCGGTCGTTACCGCCAGCCGGCGGCCAAAGTTGCCACTCCCCATCGCTGTTTATCCCCCTGTTACAGGCCGGAAATCGGCCTTTGTTGTCTGGCCGCAACACGGCCGGACACCCCGAAGCGGGCGTAGCCTCTCACACCGCAAGACAGAAGTCAGCCCCCACCGGGAGTATCCAGCAGCCGGTTTAAATCGGCCTACCGCCCGAAACTGCCGCGCAGGAGCAGGATGTCCTGGCCGAGGTTGGGCTGGTTGAGCCCCGCGTTGCTGAAGTGCCGCCACTCCAGCGTCCAGCGCTTGCCGATCCGCAGCCCGGCCGACAGGGAGAAGGCGACGGTGGACGATACATAGGGGTTCGTGTCGGAGTTGGCCACAACCCCCAGCCCGAAGATCGGCTGCAGTCGTTCGTCGGGGCGAAAGGCGAACCGGCGCTGGACGCTGAGGTATCCGTACCCATCCACGCGGCGTTCGGTCGTCCATTTGAGCGTGACGCAATCCGGGCCCGTGGCCGTGGCGGTGCACACGTCCTGCTCGGTCCGGATGTCTACCCGCTGCTCGGTGACGTAGCCGAGCGCCGCCTCCCAGCGCGGCGTCGCGCGGGCAATCTCCAGCGCGTTGCCGTGCGCGCCGGTAGGTCCGGCGGCCAGCTGCCAGGTGGCGGCAGCCGCGGCGTCAAAGACCGCCAGCAGCGCCAGGAGTACCCAGAACGTTCGGGGGAGCATGCAGGGTTGTCCCTGTTCTTGTTGCCCCCGGAGTATTTATCGTTTTAACGCATCGGCGGTGCCGATGGCACATAAGCGGGGAATGGATGCCGGGTGCTATGTCAGCCAGGGGCGCGTCAGGTCCTCGGAAACGGCCCACAATTTCGCCGCCAGTTCGTCATTTTCCATGTTCCCGCCGGGCAGGAACGGGTTGCAGTCCTTGAAGAAGTAGCCGCTGACGCCGGCCAGAGCGGGCGCCGTTGCGAGATACACCTGCGTCGCGGCGCCGGCTTCCACGCTCTTCATGAAGGTCCAGCCGATGAGGTTTGCCGCCACGAGCTGATACCAGGGCAGGTATCGCCCCAGGTTGGTCATGATCACGCCGGGTTGCAGGCTATTGGCAGTCACGCGCGTGCCCGCCTGGCGCCGGGCCAGTTCGCGGACGAAAAGGTAGTTAGCGAGCTTTGACTGGCCGTAGGCCTTGCGCGGTTCGTAGTCCCGTTCGCCGGACAGGTTGTCGAACTCGATGCCGGCTGCCGGCGCCTGCTTGTAGGCACCGCTGGCCACTACCACGACGCGGCCCTGGGGGGCGGCGGTCAGTTGCGGGAGCAGGCGGTTGGTCAGCAGGAAGTGGCCGAGGTGATTAGTGACCAGGTGTCGCTCGATGCCGTTGATCTGTTCCGCAGCCGGCACCTCCATCACGCCGGCGTTGCACAACAGGATGTCAAGCCGGTCGCTGAGCATCGCGACACTCGCGGCACAGTTCACCACGGAGGCGAAGTCGGTGAGTTCCAGGGCGACGGGCGTCGTGCGCCCCTGCACCGACGCGCAGGCCTCGGTGGCTTTCGGAAGCGTGCGTGCCGTGCCGATCACGTGCGCGCCACGTAACGCCAGCACGCGCATGCTTTCGTAGCCGAGCCCGGAGTTGGCGCCGGTGACGAGCGCCGTCATTCCCGACAGGTCGAGGCCGGCGGTGACATCCTCGGCGGTTGCATCGGCGTCGAAGCGGCTCAAGGGCACGCCCTCGGGCCGCACGAGTTCGGCGCGCTCACAACTGGCCAGCGAGCCGGTGGTAACCAGCGCGGTGCCCCCGAGCAACAGGTCCCTTCGATTCATGCTGGGCGATTCACGCTGGGCGATTCACGTTGCTGTGGTTGCTGTCAGGCAGTTGCTGCCAGCAGGTA
Organism: uncultured Chromatiaceae bacterium; assembly: GCA_964587605.1. Lineage (GTDB taxonomy): Bacteria > Pseudomonadota > Gammaproteobacteria > Steroidobacterales > SHZI01. The sequence goes on along the minus strand of CAZPNN010000411.1, from coordinate 3,947 downwards.
GGGGCGGGTGAGTTCCTCGGAGACCTGCCAGAGTTTCGCGGCGAGTTCGTCGTTCTGCATCTGGCCGCCAGGCACTTCCGGGTTGCAGTCGGCGAAGTAGTGGCCGCTGACCGTCGCCAGTGCGGGGGCAGTCGCCACGTAGCAGGTCGTGGCCGTGCCGGCCTCGACGCTCTTCATGAAGGTCCAGCCAATCAGCTTCCCGGCCATCTGCTGCCATTTTGGAAAGCTGCGGCCGAGGTTGGTCATGATGACGCCGGGGTGCACCGAGTTCGCGGTGGCCGGGGTGTCGGCCAGGTTCTTCGCCAGCTGGCGCGCGTAGAGATGATTTGCCAGCTTGGACTGGCCGTACATCTTGTTGGCATTGTAGTCACGCTTGCCGGAGAGATTGTCGAACTCGATTCCGGACTCTGGCGCCCACTTATATCCGCTACTCGTCAGAATCACGACGCGGCCCTGGGGTGCCGCCTGCACCTCCGGCAGCAACCGGTTGCCGACGATGAAGTGGCCGAGGTGGTTGGTGACAAACTGCTTCTCCAGCCCGTAAACCTGCTCCAGTTCCGGCAGGGCCATGATTCCGGCATTCAGGATGAGCATGTCGATGGGCAGGCCCATCGCCCGCACGGCATCGGTGCCGGCCACGATCGACGGGAAGTCGGTGAGTTCGATCACCACCGGTGTAGTACGGCCCTTGATTCCCGCGCAGGCCTCTTCCGCCTTGGCGAGCGTCCGCGCCGCACACAGCACATGGGCGCCACGCCCGGCCAGCACGCGCATCGTCTCGTAGCCGAGTCCCGAGTTGGCGCCTGTAACCAGCGCCGTCTTGCCGGTCAGGTCGATGCCTTCCAACACCTGCTCGGCCGTTGATTCCCCGCCGTAAGGTCCCAGAGGCACGCCCTCGGGGCGCACAACGGGCTGGTCTTCACCGCCGCTGCACGCGGTCAGCGCGGCGCCGGCCAGCAGAACGGTCCCGCCGGCCAGAACCTGTCGTCGGTTGAGTGGGCTGTTGTCTCTGTTCATTTGTATCTCATCCAGGAAATTGCGCGATACCGGACAGTGACTCTTTCTGGCCGATGTTGTTTTTTGCCACGATGGCGCCGTCGGCGAGCCGGACCTTGACGATATCGCCCGTGAAGAAGTTGCCGATGATCGCATACCGTCCGTCAGCCGATGAGTTGACGGCCGCCCAGCCCATGCCCTCAAGGGGGTAATTCCGCTGCACTGCGCCAGTTTTCGGGTCCATGACCAGGAAGCCCTTCGCCGTGCTGATCAGCAGCCGGCCGTCAGGCATGGCGTTCATCACGAGGACCATGGGGACGTCGGGGTTGCTGCTGAAGTCGGCGAGGTCGGGCAGTTGCTTGCGGTTCTTCAGGTCGTATTGCATCACCCGCTTGCCGGTTTCGGAGACGAAGATCATCCGCGTGTCGTCGTCGGCGAGGGCCGTGCTGGTGACCGCGAGGAAGCCAAACAGGCCGCCGTTCGAAACGGTGGCGTACTCCTGCAGGAGGTTGCCATCGGGGCTGTGCCGGAAGACGTGGCCGTCCCCGATGACATCCCGGCCCGCCAGCAGCGGGAATTTTGTAGTCACCGCCGGGTGGCCCGTCTGCGTGCCCATCATGTGCTCGCCAAAGTACAGGCTGCCGTCCGTGCCGAAGGTGACGCTCGAGTACATCCGGTCGGAGAACGCGCGCAGCGGCTTCTGGATGCCGGTCGGTGCAATCTCCACGACGGCGGGCGTGAGTTGCGAGAAGGCCCACAGGGTGCGGTCGGGCGCGAAGGTGAGGCCGCCGACCTTGTGTCGCGTGCCGCGGAGGAATAACTCGCCCTTCAGCTGCAGGTTTTCGTCGTACTGGATCAGCCGGCCCGTGCCGCCGTGATCGTCCGTCGGGTTGTCCATGATCGTGGCGGCGACGAGGATGTCGCCCTTCGCAAAGGGCTTGATGGTGGTGATGTGCCTCGCCGTGCCGCCCTGCACGCTGCCGCCGGTGTTGTCGCCGATCAGGGCGGCGGCACCCGTGGAATAGACGTTGCGCGCGGTGCCGTTGTTGCGGCCGATCAAAGCGCCAACGGCCTCCTTGCCGGTCACTTCACCCGTCGCAAAGCTGTTGTTCACCTGGCTCTGGGAGTTGAAGCCCACCAGCCCGCCGACATTGGTGCCGGTGCCCTGCACGGCGGTGCTCGCAAAACTATTCTCGACCAGCGCGTCGGTATTCACCCCGACGAGCCCGCCGACGTTATCGCCGCCCGCGACGACGCCGGTTGCGTGGCTGTTCAGGATCTTGCCGGTCGTGCTGAGCCCGACAAGGCCGCCCACGCCCTTGCCAGCCGACACGCGCATGTCCGCGGAGCTGTCGCGGACGACGCCATTCATGTCGCCAGCCAGACCCCCGACAGCAGCCTGCCCGGAGACTTCCCCGCGGACGTGGCAGTTGACGACCTGGCCCGCGTTGCCGCCGACCAGCCCGGCCGTTGCCAGGCGTCCGGTGACCGTCACGCTGGCCTGGCAGTCGGCGACGTAACCGAAGTTGGCGCCCACGAGCGCCCCGGTGCCGTGCAGGCCGTTGACCGTGGCGTTCTCCAGATTCAGGTTGCGCACCACGCCCGTTTTCGCGAGCGTGCCGAAGAGGCCGACGCCGCCGGTCTCCGGCAGGTTGATCGTGAGATTGCGCAGCGTGTGACCGTTGCCATCGAGGCCGCCGGCAAAACCGTACTTGTCGCGGGCGATCATGCAGTTGTTCTCGGTGCCGCAGTTGCCCACCGGCACCCAGCTGCTGACGGTGGCCGCGTCGAGGTCGCGTACCAGTTCGTAGCGGCGCGTGTTGCGGGTGGCAAGGGTCAGCGTGGTGCGCCGGCCCTTGCCGGCGCCCAGCGTCTGGATGGCCTGCAACTGCTCGGCGCTGCAGAGGCCGAACCAGCCGTCGCCGTCGGCGTCACGGACAAACTCGCCGGCGTCCTTTGGTGCGGCATCGAAGGCGTCAGCCAGGCCGTCGCTGTCGCGATCCCGCGTGGCCGAGCCACCGGTCGGGCACCCGGAGAGTTCCGTGGGCTCGCCGGGCACGGGAGGCGGGGCGGCGACCGTCGCCAGGCTGCCGGCGTCGTCGCTCGTGCTGAGGCTCGCGGTCGTGCTGCCCCCTGCCTTCGGGAGCGGGGCCGCGCTCAGGCCTTTCTGCGCAGCAAAGTAGGCGGCGACATCCTCGAGTTGCTGGCGCGTCAGGGTGCGCACGGCGCCGCCCATGATGGAATCGGCGCGGCTGCCACTCTGGTAGGCGAGCAGCGCCTGCACCAGGTATTCCGCGTGCTGTCCGCCCAGCACCGGAAAGGTGGGCGAGGGGCTGCTGCCGTCCGGCCCGTGACAGGCAGAGCAGTCGGCGGCAATGTCGCGGCCGCGTTCTACATCGCCGGCCGCCTTCGCAAGGCTGGCGCACGTAATCAGAAGCAGCAGACTGCAGAGCTGCTGAAGCACCAGGCAGGAAGTGGACGGCTTACTTCGCATTGGCACGGTCAAACTTCTCCTTGGCTTCCTTCGCCAGCTTCTCGAAGTCGGCGTTCTCGCCAAACTTGAGCTGACGGTCGGTATACAGGCCCACGGTATGGCCGAGGTGCTCATCGGTCGCTGCCTGCGCAAGGACGACGGCACCGAAGTCCGCGTAGCTCATCATCGTGCCCTTGGGTGAGTTGGTGTTCATCGACAGGTGGTAGTCGTTGCGGGCGGGTTCTTCCACCAGGAACGGCGGACGGAAAATCACGAACTCAAGGCCGCTTTTTCGGACGAGGTCTTCCATGTCCTTCATGTTCTTGTACAGGTAGCGCGACTTCCACAGCCAGCCGAGCCTGAAATCGCCCGGCGGGGGCTTCAGGGTGGGAAACTCGTCTTCCACCCCCAGTGAGCTTGCGACGAGGAGCCGGCGGTTACCCTTCTTCTTCATGGCCGCGATGATGTTCGCGGTGCC
>CAZPNN010000410.1:0-1957 GCA_964587605.1 uncultured Chromatiaceae bacterium | reverse complement strand
CACACGTCCGCGCTGTCGCCATCGACGTTCAACGGCAGGCCCTTATCCTCGGGGGTCAGTGCCGCCACCAGCTTGTACAGGCTTGCCGCACTTTCGGCCGGTTTCAGAGACTTGCCCGAGTAGCCGGAGTCGGCGAGCAGCTCGGTATCGACCATGCCGGGAGCCAGCAGCGCCACGGTAATTCCGCGGCCCTGCAGATCGTTGCGCATCGCGCGCATGCCCATATTCATTGCCACCTTGCTCATCTGGTAGTAGTAGAAGCGCGACATCCGCCCCATCAGCGTCAGGGATCCCAGGCCACTCGTCATGCCGATGATCTTCTTCTGCTTGCTGGCCTCGACATTGGCCACCAGTGCTTCGGACAACTTCAGCGGGCCATAGACGTTGGTTGCCATCACGTCGTGGAATAGCTGCTGGTCGAGCCTGCCGAACTGTTGATTTTCGATCGGCGTGCCCAGCCACGCGGCGTTGTTGAACAACACATCGATGGGCACACCGCGGTATCTGGCAGCGATCTTCCCGATCTGGCCGAGATCCGTGACATCGAGCTGCTCGATGATGATTTTTGGATTCGCGGCGGCCAGGGCCTTGAGTTCGGCCGCCTTCCTCGGTGTACGGCAGGTTGCGATTACATTCCAGCCGTTCGCCGCGAATTCCTGCACCAGGGCGAAGCCAATGCCGCGATTGGACCCAGTGATCAGAATCGTTGGACTGTCAGGATCGCGGACCCCGGTGGCGGTTGCCGGCGCGATGGCGACCAGCAGAGGAAAGATGATGACAGCAAGCCAGCGAGCGATTGGTTTCATTGCAGCAGAACCTGGTTAAGAAAGCAGAACGGCAGTCTAGACGAAATTCCAATCGGCCCTAGGGCGCGAACTGCGGATAGGGAAAGACGGACCGGGTGTACTCAACCGCAGCGGGCGCGAGCGGGAAGCGCGGCTGCCTGACTCGAGTCGACACCGGATCCCTGACCTTGTGCGCCAGCAGGCTTTCAGGCGCCTCGTCGGCCTCAACCCAGCGCTCGAGGGCCGTCAGAAAATCGATATCCGCAGCGCCGGGCCCACCGCCACAATGCTGCATGCCCGGCACCATGAACAGCCGGGCAAACTCGCCCAACGCGCTGTCGCTGCCCAGGCGCTTACCTGCCTCATGCCAGTAGTCGAGCGTGTGGGCCGGCATCAGGCTTTCGTCTGCCCAGCCGTGGTAGACGAGCAGGCGCCCGCCGAGGGCGCGAAACCTCTCCAGGTCGGGCTTGAAGCCCGTAACAGCAGTCGTCGCCGCAAACTGCGCCGGGCCCGCGTCGAAGTTCACGGCCGGCAGTTGGGGGCCGCTTGCCCCGGCCGGGGACGTTTCTGGCACTGGTGGATCGGGTTCGAACGCCAGGTACTGCAACCAGTTCCGCACGACGAACTGGAAGAGCGGAACCTTGCCGGCGGGTGCCAGCAGCGACTTCTCCCAGGTGAACTCGCTACCGACGGTTGAACCGCCGGACGACCAGGCTTGGCCCTTGCTGGTGCGCGGCCCGCTGTAGATCTTGGTCGCGGCTTCGACCTGAGCCGGCGTGAGACAAGGGCGTTCTGATGCACCCTTCTCCGCGTCGCTCGCCGCCGGGCATTGGACGTCTACCGGCTTGAAACCGCAGGTCTCCGGATTGCCGATGACGCGATCAACCTGGCCGTCCTGCGCGTCGCAGGCATCCAGTGCGGCTTTCCCGAGCAGCTCGAATTCCGTCCGCGTGAGGATCGGTTTGCCCCCGGGGCCCGAGTTGGCCGCCAGCATCCATGCCATGTGCGGCACCGAGAGGGACTGATTAAAAGGCGCGCCGGCGATGATCCCGTCGAAATCGTCCGGGTAGCGCTCGGCGGCCACGAGCGCCTGCCGGCCGCCCGTGGAGCAACCCCGGAAATAGGCGTAGTCCGGTCGATCGCCGTAGTAGCTGGCGACGATCTCCTTGGCC
>CAZPNN010000409.1:0-1674 GCA_964587605.1 uncultured Chromatiaceae bacterium | reverse complement strand
TCACGCGCCTCGCAGAGCGGCTCGAGCGCCTGCACACCGCCCTGCTCGCAAGGGATCGCGCAGATGCCACGTCTTGATGGACGACGTGCGACTCCCCGCCGGCTTCACGTCAGCGACCGGCTCGCACGATGGAACTCACGCGAGAGAGAGCCGGAACGGGATGACCTCCGCTGCCGCAGCGAGCGCCTCCAAGTAGTCAGCCCACGCCTGCATCATCTTCCGCCGCTCCGGCAGGTAATCCGCATAGTTGTAAGCGGCCCGGACTTGGTCCCGCTCCGAGTGCGCCAGCTGCCGCTCGATCGCATCCCGATTCCACCCCTGCTCGTTCAGCAGCGTGCACGCCATGCTGCGAAAGCCGTGCCCGGTCATCTCATCCCGGCCGTAGCCGAGCCGGCGCAGCGCGGCGGTCACGGTGTTCTCGCTCATCGGTCGCTTCCGTGTACGGACACCGGGGAAGACAAAGCCCCACCGGCTGCTGACCGGGTGCAGTTCCCGCAGCACGGCGACCGCTTGTCGGGCGAGCGGCACGATGTGCGTGGCCTTCATCTTCATGCGCTCCGGGGGGATGCGCCACTCGGCGTTGTCCAGGTCGAACTCCTGCCACGCGGCCATTCGTAACTCGCCCGGCCGGACGAACGTGAGCGGTGCCAGTTGCAGTGCACATCGTGTAATGAAAGCGCCCCGGTAGCCGTCGATCGCCCGCATCAGCGCCCCCACCTGCTTGGGCTCGACGATGGTCGCGAAGTGCTTCTCGTTGTACGGCGTCAGTGCACCGCGCAGGTCCTGGGAGAGGTCCCGCTCGGCACGTCCGGTGGCAATGGCGTAGCGCAACACCTGACCGCAGTTCATCAGGGCCCGGTGCGCGGTTTCGATCACGCCGCGATCCTCAATGCGACGCACCACCTGCAGCAGTTCGGTCGCCTTGATCTCGGCAATGGGGCGCTGGCCCAGCCAGGGGAAGATGTCGATCTCGAGCCGGCGGATGACCTTGCTGCTGTGGGTCTTCTTCCAGACCGGTGAACGCTTTTCGAACCACTCCCGGGCCACGGCCTCGAACGTGTTTTCGGTGCGGGCCACCCGCGCTGCCTTGGCTTCCCGCTTGGCCACGACCGGGTCGATGTAGTGCGCCAGCTGGCGCCGGGCGGCGTCCCGCCGCTCCCGCGCGTCCTTCAGGGTGATCTGCGGGTAGACGCCCACGGAGATGCGCTTCTCCTTCCCGCCGAAGGTGTACTTGACCCGCCACCAGCGGTTGCCGGTGGGTGTCACCTCCAGGTACAGCCCGAGGCCGTCGTGGATGCGAAAGGTCTTCTCCCGGGGGCGCACGTTCCGGATCTGGGTATCGGTGAGCTTGTCGATGGCCATGTGGGGCAACTCCTGGGGGTTGATGCTGTGGAATCCAGTTGTTGCCCCCGAAATTGGGGCTGTTTGGGGCCTCAGGTCAACGTACTCAGGCGTACGTCGCGAGACGACGCCCGACAGAAACCGTTTCTGGAACAGTTGCTTAGGTGTACTTTGCCGGACCCGAATGGACCCGGTCAGACAGGGGCAAACAGCTAAATGGTGGCCAGGGGTGGAATTGAACCACCGACACGCGGATTTTCAGTCCGCTGCTCTACCAACTGAGCTACCTGGCCATGCTTTTAGAAGAGGTCGCGCCGGTCGGCGCTCCTGCGG
>CAZPNN010000408.1:0-2697 GCA_964587605.1 uncultured Chromatiaceae bacterium | reverse complement strand
GCAGGACATGGCCATCCTCACGGGCGGCCAGGTCATTGCGGAAGAAGTCGGTCTGTCGCTGGAGAAGGCCCGCCTGGAAGACCTGGGCAAGGCCAAGAAGGTGATCATCGACAAGGAAAACACCACGATCATCGACGGTGCTGGCAAGAGCAAGGACATCAAGGCCCGCGTCGAGCAGATCAACAAGGAAATCGAAGCGACCACCTCCGACTATGACAAGGAAAAGCTGCAGGAGCGCGTTGCCAAGCTCTCCGGTGGCGTGGCCGTGATCAAGGTGGGTGCCGCGACCGAGATCGAGATGAAGGAAAAGAAGGCCCGCGTCGAAGACGCCCTGCACGCCACGCGTGCGGCCGTTGAAGAGGGCGTAGTGGCGGGCGGCGGCGTGGCCCTGATCCGGGCCCGCGACGTGCTGAAGGACCTGAAGGGCGCGAATGAAGACCAGAACGCCGGCATCAACATCCTGCGTCGTGCCCTTGAAGAGCCACTTCGCCAGATCGTGATCAATGCCGGCGAAGACGGCGCGGTGGTGCTGAACAAGGTCGCCGAGGGCAAGGGCAACTTCGGCTACAACGCCCAGACCGGCGAGTACGGCGACATGGTGGCGATGGGTATCATCGACCCGACCAAGGTGGTGCGCTACGCGCTGCAGAACGCCGCGTCCGTGTCCGGACTCCTGCTGACGACTGAGGCGATGATTGCCGAGGCGCCGAAGAAGGATGCCGGTGGTCCCTCGATGCCGGGCGGTGGCATGGGCGGGATGGATATGTAGCAGCGGCTTCAGCCGCGACTACGATCCTGTAAGACGACTTAGGGAAAGCCCCGCTTCGGCGGGGCTTTTCTTTTGCGCCGTTACCGCGGCGTCCTGGAAATCGATGAACAAAGTGTGCGGGGGCCGCCGACATCGGCGGCCCGGCGCTATACTCGCGGACAAGTTCAGTTACCAGGCAGCTCGTACCATATAGAGTTCCATCATGAAGCGATGTCACTGGATTCCGACAGTGGCTCTGGGTCTCGTTGGACTCGCCTATTCCGCGGCGGGGGGTACTGAGGCACAGCCTGCCGGCACCGGCGAAACCGTCGCGAGTCCACAGTCGTCCGTTGCAACCCCAAGATTGGCCGTACCCCATCTACCGCGTTACCCGTCGAACCTTCTCCGAAAAGGGGTTTCGGGTTACGTATTGGTTCAGTTCAGGCTCGATGACGACGGCAAACCTCGGGACGCCCGGGTTGTAATGGGGGAGCCGAAAGGGGCGTTTGACCGCGCCGTCTTGTTGTCAGTATCGAATCTGCGCTTCGATGTTCCGCAGGAATGGATCGCCACTCATCCGAATCGGATTCTGGACTTTGGCTACGTGTTCGTTATCGAAGGATGTGTAGACAAGAATCTGTTTCCAGGTATTAGTTCGGTTATTGTCTCGGTATGGCGATCGCGGGAGGCCGGCGACGAATGTCTGGCGCCCCACTAGCCAAGACTGCCCCCGCTGATACGTCAACCTCGCGCGAGCCGACCCAGATTTCCTGGCGGGCTTTTCTTTTGCGCAGTTCCCAGTCCTGCTGCTGGCGATGATCTCCCTGGAGGAATTAGCTGTGCAGCGCCTCAAGGTCCAGTTCTGAAGCCGCGTCCTGCGCTCTCATTTGGCCCCTGACTGCGGCACGGGATCGACAACGAATCCGGGCGGAGTCTTGATCCAGGGAAAGCCCTTCGACGCCATGTCATACCCCTCGCCGTAGAGCGCGCGCATGTAGGCGTTGTCGAACTCCTCCTTGTGAGGCGCGTTGAAGCTCGACGGGATGAACGCGAGGTTGAAATCGACGTTATCGCGCTGGGTGGTGGCATAGATGCGGTAGATATCGCCGATGCCCTGACTGTGGATCAGCGAGGACACCGCGCGCCCGGCGATGGTCATCGTACTGCGCTCGACCTGCGCCCAGTCCGGATCAAGCCGCGCGTTGCGGATCACGTAGAGGCTGCGGTCGCGGGTGGTGCCGGTTGCCCCTTCCACCTGTTTCGCCGTAATCCCGGCCGGATAGGCGAACACCTGCGCCATTATGCCGCCATCCACGTGCATCTCCTGGTAGCGCTTGCCATCCGCCTCCACGTCAATCATCACCGGCGGGAACCCCGCGGGAATGGAGGCGGACGCGATCATGACGCTCACAAAGAGGTCCAGGGCCTTGGGCCCCCCGTAAGTTGCAATCTTGCCCATGTCCCAGATGATCGGGCGGCGCGCATCCATGTCTGCAGTGGCGACCAGGAGGAAACGGCCCTTCGCGTATTCAGCGGCAACTTCCTTCAGTAGATCCTCGTTCACCGACTTGCGGGTGAGTTTCCACAGCGGGGCGTTGTCCGCCATGGCGTCACTGAAGAATCCCGTGAGCAAGCTGCGCGGCTCGATCACGTCCTTGGGCGAGATCGTGGTATAGACCTCCTTCAGCGTTGCGTCGTACTTCGACCCGAGAAAGGCGAAGGGCGCAATCAGCGCGCCGGTGCTGATGCCGGTCACCAGCTTGAACTCGGGCCTGCCCCCCTTTGCCGTCCACCCGTTGAGCAGCCCTGCGGTGAACGCGCCATTGTCGCCGCCGCCGGAGATCGCGAGAAAAACGGCCGGTGGGGTAGGCCCCTTGTAGCCCTGGCCTGCGAGGTATTCCTGCTCCCTGCGTAGTCCCTCGACACTGACTTTGAAGAACTCGGTCATG
>CAZPNN010000407.1:0-11274 GCA_964587605.1 uncultured Chromatiaceae bacterium | reverse complement strand
CCCTGTTCGACGAGGAAACGTTGCCGGTGCTTTCCGGCTGCGAAGAAGCCGAGGCAGCGTAAAGGGCGCTCTTACAACCCGGACAAGTCGATATCGTGCAGGCCGCACTCGCGCTTCAGGCCGAAGAAGCGGGTTTCCTCCGCCGTAGTTACCGCGTGCACCGGTTTCGTGGTGTGGACATCTCCGACTGAGATGTAACCTTGTTCCCACAGCGGGTGGTACGGGAGATCGTTTTGCTTCAGGTGCTGAAACACGTCCCGGTCACTCCAGTCGGCGATGGGGTGAACCTTCCAGCGTTCGTTGCCGACGGCGCCCTGGGCATTGAGGAAAGGGACATTGGCGCGGCTCGACGACTGTGAGCGGCGCAGCCCGGCAAACCAGGTGCCGACGTTCAACTCACGCAGGGCACGCTCCATCGGCTCCACCTTGTTCTCGCGGTTGTAGATCTCGATGCCAGAAAGGCCGTGCTGCCAGCGCTTGCCATGGCGGGCTTCCTGCCAGGCGGGGCTTTGGACATTCCGGTAAGTCTTGAGATTCAGGTTGAGGCGGTCAGTCAGGGCATCGACAAACTGGTAGGTTTCAGGAAACAGGTAACCCGTGTCGATGAACACCACGGGAATGTCCGGTCGGAGTTGGGTCACCAGATGCAGGAGTACTGCGGCCTGGATGCCGAAGCTCGACGTCAGGACGTGCTCGCCGGGCAGGTGCTCAAGTGCCCAGCCCACCCGCCCGGAGGCCGACATCCTGGCAAAGAGCTGGTTGCCGTGCGCGACAGCGTGTTCGCGGGTCTCGATCTCGTCCAGCAACAGGGTGGAGTTGTCGAGCACGCTGGTGTCGATGTCGGAAAGTACCAGTCGGGCGGCTGCGGACACGGGCAACTCCTGAGTGAACGGGGACGGCGTAGTGGGCAAGGTACCCGCCGGGCGTTTGCCAGGGAACGATGTTGTTGTTATCCACCTATAACCGTGATGTATAACCGTGATCTATAACCGCGATCCGCCTGGAGGGTTCCCATGACCAGTCACGTCTCCCGCCGGTCTTTGCTCCTCGGTGCCGCGGCCGCTGCGGCGACGCTTTCGAAGCGTCCGGCCCTGGCCCAGGCGACCGCCCGTGGTCCCGTGGCGCCGGCTAGCGGGGCGCCCGGTCTCGCCCGGCTTATTGCCAACGAAAATCCCTACGGGCCATCCGCCAGTGCGCGGCTTGCCATAACGGAGACGCTGGCCACGGCCTGGCAATACCCGATGGGCAACGATCAGCCGCTGAAGCAACTGATCGCGGCGCGCGAAGGGCTTACACCACAGCACATCATGATCGCTGAAGGTTCCGGTGAAATCCTGCGGATTGCCGGGCTGGTGTTTGGCCTGGGCCGTGAGGTCGTGGCGGCGACGCCTACTTTCGGGTTCCTGCAGGCCTACGCGCTACAGATGGGCGCGACGGTCACCGAGGTTCCGCTCGACGACAACCTCCGCCACAACATCAAGGCGCTGGCGGCTGCCGTTACGGCCAGCACGGGACTCCTCTATATCTGCAATCCGAACAACCCGACCGGGACCCTGGTCCCGGGTCCGGAGCTTCGCCCCTTCGTTCAGGAGATGGCGAGCCGGACCACCGTGCTCGTCGACGAGGCCTACCTGGACCTGTGGGAGGACTGGCCGCAGCACACCGCTACCGATCGCGTGCGCGCCGGCGAGCCGGTGATCGTCACGCGCACCTTCTCGAAGCTGCACGGGCTCGCCGGGCTGCGGGTCGGTTACGCCCTGGCGCCGCCTGAACTCATCCAGCGGCTGGAACAGCACCGCATGACGATCCAGGGCAGCACCGGCGTGGCAGCGGCGACCGCGAGCTATCAGGACCTGGAGTTTCAGGCCCTGTCGCGGGCCCGGCTGAAGGAGGGACTGGCCATCACCACTGAGGCTCTGCAGAAACTGAAGTTGCGGCACGTTGAAAACGGGCGGGGCAATTTTGTGTTCTTCGACACGGGCGGTCCGCTGGCTGACTTCAGTGCGGCCATGCGGCGTGCGGGCTACATGGTGGGCCGGCCCTTTCCTCCCTACAGCACCTGGTGCCGCGTCAGTATGGGTACCGTTCCGCAGATGCGGGGCTTTGCGGCGGCCCTGCAAACCTACTTCCCCCAGCCCGCCTAAGCTACAATTTCGTGTCCGCCGGCCTTAAGCCCGGGGTCCGGCCTTACCTGAAGCCAGCAACTGGTCCGGCGCACTGATTGCCCGGGCACAAGGGTTCTTAAGAACTGTGGAGACTCTCCGCCTCGTTTATCACGCCGCCAAGGTGCGTCTCGGCTTTCTTATTATGGCTTGCGCCCTGGCCGGTCTCGCCATGAGTCCCGGCAGCGAACTGTCCGCCTGGCAGATACTGGTCCTTGGTGTAGCCACCTTGCTGTCGTCTGCCGCCGCCGGAGCGTTCAACCAGCTGTGGGAGCGCGACATGGATCGCGACATGCGGCGTACGCGGGAACGCCCGTTTGCTTCCGGGCGTTTCGAGGCCACGGGCGTCTGGTACGTGGGCATTGCGCTGGTGCTGCTGATCTCGGTCGCTGCTGCCGCTCTGGCAACCAACGTTACTGCGGCCCTGTATATTTTCCTCGGGGCCTTCACCTACGGCGTTGTCTACACCATCTGGCTGAAGCGCCGCACCTGGCTCAACATCGTAATCGGTGGCCTGGCCGGAACATTTGCCGTCATGGCGGGCGCGGCCGCCGTCGGTGCGGAATTCGAGCCCGCCCCGCTGATCCTCGCTATCGTCCTCTTCCTCTGGACGCCCCCGCATTTCTGGGCGCTGGCCTTCGCCTGCAAGAAGGATTACATCGCCGCCGGTGTGCCGATGCTGCCAACGGTGGTGGGCGACGACGCCTCCACCCGCACGATTCTCGGCCACGCGGTTGCACTGGTGCTGCTGTCACTGGTTCCGTTCTGGTACGGCATGAGCTGGATCTACCTGGCCAGCGCCGTCGGTGGCGGCGGCTACTTCGTGTACGCCAGCTGGCAGCTGGTGCGCAAGCCAACGATCCCGCAGGGCTGGCGAACCTTCGCGGCCTCGATCGTGCAGCTCGGCCTGCTGCTGACCGGCGCGATCTTCGACAATCTCCTGCTGGGCTAGCGTTTTGGATCGGATCACGATGTCCAGTCGACTGTCCCGATTGGAGGAGTCGCCTAACGCCGGACCGTTCTGCCTGCTGATTGTCCTGATGGGACTCGCCCTGGGGCACGCCGGCCTGGTGCTGCAGCGCCATTTCACGGGCCCGCCCTCGTCGCTGGACACAGTCGTTTCAATCGTTCTCGGCGCGCTCGGCGTCATGCTGGTCTGGTCAGGCCTCAAGAAGGACGAAAACCAGGCCACCTGGCTCGGCTATATCGGCGGCAATTTCATCTGGATCGGCTGGTTTGAGTGGACGTGGGAATATTTCGGCCACTGGCTGCAACTGGAGCCCTTGATGGCCGACGGCTTTGCGATCCTGAGCCCGGCTCTGCTGATGATCCAGTCCTCGGCGCTGATCGTGATCCTGCTGCTCCTGATGTTCGGCGCGAACAAGGACACGCGCTGCCGGATGTTCATGTGGTTCCATCGCAATTTCCGGCTGCGCCCCGGACAGATGACCGCCGGATTCAAGCGGCAACACGCGCGCAACACGGCGCTTGAGACGATATTTCTGATCTGGTTCATCTACCTGTGCGCCATCTTCATCAACGATCCGCGCGTGATCGGCTACGACACCGTGACCGCGATGGTGCTGACTGTCGGCTTTGTTGCCTGGGGCCTCTATCTGGTTCCAAAGCTCGCAAAAATCCGCGGGCTAGGCCCGGCACTGCGTTACGCGATCCCGACCGGCAATATTCTCTGGTTGCCAATCGAGGCGTTCTCCCGCTGGGGCTTGTATCCCGAGGTGTGGATCAAGCCCGTCGAGTACCCGGCGCTGATGAGCGCGGTGCTCATCATGTTCCTCGTCGCCGGTGTTGCTATTTTGCAAAGCCGGGGTCTCGGCGGCGACCAGCCTGCGGCCGCCTAAGGCCCGTGCGGCTTTACGCCGCACGAGGGTTGTGGTTACTATCGACCGGCGTTGTTTTTTTGTCCTTAGGGGCACGTCCTTCGGGGCGCATCCTTCGGGGCACAGGGGGGATTTCAATGCGAGCACCAATGTTCGGCGCGAGACACGTGGCGACCGTTGTCGTGGGCCTGAGTCTGGCGGCCTTCGCCGTCGACGCCCTGGCGGTCGACGAAATTATCGTCACCACCCGGAAGCGCGAGGAAAACCTGCAGAAGGTTCCGATTGCGGTGCAGGTCGTTACCTCCGAGGAGATCGAGCGCAAGGGCATCACGTCGCTGGGGGCTTTGGTGGAACAGTCCTCCAGTGTGATTCTCGACCAGGGATTCGCCCCGCAAGACCAGCGCATCACGATTCGCGGCCTCTCGCCAACGCGCGGCCGCCAGAACGTGGCCGTGCTCCAGGACGGCATCGAGGTGGGCAGTGAGTCGATCGCCACTTCCGGTGGTTCGCTGCTCATTAATCCCCGGCTGTTCGACCTGGAGCGGGTTGAAATCGTCAAGGGGCCGCAGATCGCGTTGTTTGGCCGTTCGGCTTTTGCCGGCGCCATCAACTACATCACCCGCAAGCCGGGCGACGAGTTCCAGGGCAGGGCGGGAACGGACATTGGTTCTGACGGGCAGCTCGAAGTATCAGGCGGCATCGATGGTCCCCTGACCGACAGCCTCTCGGCAGGCATCCACGGCATGACCTGGAGCCACGACGGGTTCTACACGAACTCTCTCACCCGCGAGAAGGCGGGCGATTCTGACGGCACGAGCCTTGCCGGTACCGTCGTCTGGAGCATCACGGACAATTTTTCGGCGACGGCGCGTCTGGAGAACCTGGATGACGAATTCGGGGTAACGCCGTACGCCGTCATGCGTTTCAACGCAATCTTCGACGTTCCGGTGGAGGCCCGGTCACCGTTTGACCCGGATGGCGCCGGCCCGATCGTTGGTTTCGGCCCGCTGACGGCAGCCAGCACGGTACAGGGCGTCAGGGGTGACACACCGGACGGTGACAACCTGGTACTCGCGATGAGCGAGGACCCGCGAAGTTGCAGCGTGACGGGCAACCCGGAATGCCGGGACTATCCCGGCAGCAATCGCGACATTACGCGGGGCACGTTGACCCTTGAATGGGACGCGGGTCCGGTCACGCTGACCTCCCTCACCCACCTCGCCGATGCGGATACCTTCCAGTTCGAGGGCTCGGAAGACCAGAGCGCGAACACACCGGTCGATGTGCCGTCGCCCTTTGGTGGCACGGTGCCTGTGTCTGCTCCGGGTGAGTTCTGGCTCGACAATGAAACAAGCCTGTTCAGCCAGGATTTCCGGATCGCCTCCAAAGGCGACGGAGCCATCTCCTGGGTCGCTGGTGGCCTTTTGTGGAAGGAGAAGCTTGACGTACTCGACGGCTCCTACACCTGCTTGAGCACCAACGGCGAGCCCTGTGGCCCGATCATGGCCGTGATTACCCCCAGCGCGCCGCTCGACGTACCCGGCGACGGGCTGACACCCCTGAACGCAGACAAGTGGACCCGTGACACCGATCACTACTCTCTCTACGGCCTGGTGGAATGGGAATTCCTCGACCAGTGGAAACTGGGATTTGAAGGACGTCAAACCTGGGAAGACCTGGAGGTCCTCGGCCCGGATCTGGACAACGGGGTGTTCTTTGGTACCCCCGGTTTGTTCTTGCCACCCCCCAGCGCCGGTCCGGGTACCCCGGCGGCCACTGGCCTGACCGCGGTGGCCAATTCACTGGGCGGGGATGAAGACGACAGTTTCTTTGCGCCGAAGGTGACCCTGACCTGGCAAGCGACCGACGATCAGCTGTACTACGTGTCCTGGGCGGAGTCGTTCAAGCCCAAGGGCATCAGCGCACTGCTGGCTGGCACCGGCGCGTTCTACAACACCGCTTGCGGGTCGCCGTCCAACCCCAACTGCACGGACCCGATCCAGGATTTTCGCTTCGATCAGGAAAAGCTTGATAACTATGAACTGGGCGCCAAGACGGCCTGGCTTGACGGTCGGTTGCGCCTGAACGGCGCGTTGTTCTTCCAGGACTTCAAGAACAAGCAGGTCTCCACGCAGGTCTCGGACCCCAATACCAATTTGCTCAGCGCCCGCATCGTCAATGCCGGTGCGGCTGAAGTGTATGGCCTGGAGTTCGATGCCACCTGGTTTGCCAGTGAAAACCTGACGCTCGGCCTCGGGTACACCTACCTGAATACGGAGTACACCGACTACAAGGTCAACACGACAGGCGCCGGGACTATCAGCTACGTCGGCAACTGCACGATGGGTTTTTCGGCTGAAGACCTGAATAACGACGGCAACTTCGTCGACGATCCTGATGCCCCGACCGTCAATGATGCCGGGGAGGTACGGCGGTTCTGCACCACGGACTACTCCGGTAACGAGCTGGAAGGTGCCCCGGAGCATGCGCTCACGGGTAACGCCCGCTGGCAGGCCGGTCTTGTCGGTTCAACGGATTACTTCCTGGAGAGCGACTTTTCATTCCAGGACGACCGTTACGCGAGCGACAAGAACCAGATGGTCTTCCCGTCATACTGGCTCGTCAATGTGCGGACCGGCGTCGTCAATGAAACCTGGGACTTCATCGCTTACGTCGACAATGCGCTCGACGACGACACGGTGAAGACGGGCTTCGAGGACGGCGACATTCCGACCTTTGGCGCTACATTCAACTTCCTGAATCACGGCACGATTATTCTGCCGGATCCGCGTACCTACGGGCTGCGGGTGAACTACCGCTTCGGGAAGTAAGCCGACAAAACAGCCCGACAAAACAGGCCGACAAAACAGAAAGGGCCGCGGGACAGAAGTCCCGCGGCCCCTTTTTTTCTCCGGCGGGGCCTCAGCCCTGCTCGCAGACCAGGATCTGCCGGTCTGTGATCGAGCCGATCAGAAGCTTATTGCCGTAGGTCACGCCCACGCTGCCCGCGGAGATCTCGTCGCCCGCGTTCAGGTAGATTTCGTCGACGCTCGCGGCGCCGCCCTGATCCGGAACGACTCGCAATACCTGGGTAGGCGCCGGCGAGCCGTTGATGAAATGCTGGATCAGCTTCACGGTGTTCGCGTGGCCCGCGACCGTGAGGCTGCCGTCGGCGGCCACATCGATGTTGTCGGGGGAGGTGGGCAGGCTGATCCGCCCCGTCTCGCTTACCGAGCCGTCTTCCGCGTTGCGGGCGAACACGCGCAGCCGCTGGCCGGCGGTTTCAGCAACGTACAGGGTGCTGCCGTCCGCGGACACATTCATCCCGCCGCCGGAGGCGATGTCGTCCGCCACAACCCGCGCCTCGGTACCGTCAAAGTAGGTCAACGGAGAACCGCCGATACCAAGCTGCTGCAGGCCGGCTGCCAGTCCGCCCTTCAGTACTTTGTCGTTGGCCACGTAGAACTGACGTGGGCCAACTGCCGCCAGGTCGTTCGGCGAGTTGAAGAGGGGACTTGCAAACGTCTCACGGTGCCTGAATTGGCCCGGTCCGACCTCGTCGAAGACCTCGACCAGTTCAGGCTGCGAGCCACGGTTGAGCGGGTGGTTGATCACGAACAGGCTGCGCTTGCCGGCCGGATCGATGTAGAGGCTCAGTCCGTGGGTGCGCAGGTGCGCGGGCTTGTCGAGCAATGCGTCTTCCGGCACCAGTGGCATTCGATTGAGATCGAGGCGCATGACGGTACCCTGGACGTTCGTACCGTCGCCTTTGACCAGCGACTGCCGGTCCAGGTAGGAGATGTAGGCCAGGCCGCGCTCCCGGTCGATCGTGATGTCTTCCGCGCTGGCATCGAGCGGCAGGGAGTCGCAGCGGCCCGCAAAATGGGGCTCAATCGTCCGGAAGGCCCCGCCGCGGTTCAGTACGTAGAGCGTGCCGACCGTGGCCACCAGGACCAGGACGCCAATGAACTTCAGAAGCTGCTTGATAAGGCGCATGGAATCTCCCGTCGTCGTCAAAAAGGTACCGGACCTTAGTTTTATTAGTTGTTGGCCGTCAACAACTAATAAAACTAAGGTCCGGTACCTTTTGGGTCGGGATCTTGCCACACTGCGCGTCACGACTCATTGCCGCACCCCCAACGGAAGGACACCGCTACGCCATGACCGCCAGCAGCGACGGCAATCCCGCACCGCTTCGGGTTGGGCCCCTCATCATGCTCCAGGGCGTGACGGCGAAGCACGTCTCGACGCTGTTTTTCGTCTCCTTCTTCAGCATCGCGATGATGAATGCGGTCGGCATCATGCAGGCCTATCTCTTCAACGAGATGCTGCACATTCCAGCGAACGAGCAGGGTCGCCTGATCGGCTGGCTGCTGATCGAGCAGGAGATTGTGGTCGTGCTGCTGGTCGGTCTGGCCGGTGCCCTCTCGGACAGGATCGGGCGTCCTCCGGTGTTTGCCACTGGCTTCATTCTGCTCGCCATCGGTTACTGCCTGTATCCGCTTGCGTCGGGCGAGGGCAATGCGCTGATCCTGGAACTCGTCCTGTTCAGGCTGTTTCTGGCTTCGGGTGTTGCCTGCGTGAACGTGATGATGGCGGCCGTTGCCAATGACTACACAATTGACTCCACTCGCGCCAAGACGATTGCAGCAGTCTTTATTTTCAATGGAGTTGGTATCGGGACCTTGCCACGGCTGTTCGGCGGCCTGCCCCAGCGGTTCATCGAGGCCGGCGTCGATCCGGTGTTGGCCGGCCGGCTTACCTACTGGTGTCTCGCCGCCCTCTGCCTGTGCCTTTCACTGATACTGCTCTGGGGCCTCAAGCCAGGCCCGCCGGTCCGGTCCGAAAAGCGAGAGCCGCTCCTGGCGACTCTGCGGGTAGGCCTGGCAGCGGGTCGCCAGCCGCGAGTCGCGCTGGGGTATGCCGCCGGGTTCGTTTCCCGGGCGGACCTCGCAGTCGTGAGCCAGTTTCTCGTCGCCTGGCTGGTGATCGAGGGCAAGCGGCAGGGAATGACCACCTCTGAGGCGATGGTCAAAGCCACGGGCTTCTACGTGGTAATTCAGCTGTTCGCGCTGCCGTGGGCGGTGATCTTCGGGATCCTTCTCGACAAGGTCGACCGGCTCATCGGCCTTGCTCTTGGCATGACCGTGGCTTTTGTCGGCTACATGTCCTTAGGATTGCTGGAGAACCCGCTGGGCCCCGAAATGTATATTGCCGCAGCCTTCGTTGGCGCTGGCGAAATGGGAGCCAACATCTCGGCAACATCGCTGATCGGCAAGGAGGCACCGGAGCGCGGGCGAGGGGCGGTGCTGGGCCTGTTCAGCCTCTTCGGCGCCATCGGCATCGGTGTAGCCGGACTCGTTGGCGGATGGCTGTTCGACAACTGGAGCCCGGTAGGCCCGTTCATTTACATGGCCGCATCGAACGCGGTGATGTTCGCGCTGGCCCTGGTTGTCTATTCTGTAACCCGGGTCCGGACAGTCCCCGCCACTGCCAAGGGTTGATAAACTGACAACCGCTGCCTCTTTGCCAAAAACGGACCACCAGAGAGTTGAGGACCAGGAACATGCAGACCACCCGCCGGGATTTATTGGGCACTTTCGCCACTGTGGGGCCACTGGGGGCCATGTCACTCGGCCTGCTACAGGCAGGGTCGGCTCTCGGTGCCAGCCCCGCCGACGGCGAGCCCTCGGACAAGAAGCTGGCCAGCCGCTACGGCAGGGGCCCGGCGCTCGAAGGGCCCTATATCGACCTGCGCACCGGCAAGGGCAACAAGCTGGCCTATGCCCGCATCCAGGGCGACCTTGAGCCCGGCAAGCAGAAGTACTTCTGGTTCAAGGGTTATGCCTCCGGGGTTCGCCCGGGCAAGAGGATCGATGATCTTTGTGGCGCCGAGGGCTTTGGCGCCATCCGGCTGAATCAGCTGCCGGACGGCTCCATCCAGCGCATGTGTCGCGAGATCATTCTCTACACCGATCTTCGCAGTGGCGATGTGCTGGACGAGTGGAGGAATCCCTACCTGAATGAAAAAGTGAAAGTGGTCCACGTTGATAACGATCCTTTCGACTACATGATCGAAGACTACTTCCCCGCACCGCCGAGCTTCGGTGGCCTGAACAAGGCAGCGCCACCGCCGCGCGTGCCGTTCATCCTGCCCTGGTACCAGCACGGTTCCTGGCTGGAGATGGAAGTCCATATTCACCTCGCCTACCCGAGCGCGCTGCAGCCGGACAAGTGGCCGCGGGAGTCCGCCGGGCCCGTTGCGCAGGTGTCCGAGTTCTTTGCCCACCATGTCAAGGCGGAGGACATGCAGAACGAGAAGCTGACCACGCTGGATTACCGGGGCACCTGGAATCGCACGACGCCCTGGCTGCCGTGGATGCTGATGGGCCAGATGCCGGGCCATGTGCAGTACAGCTGCTTCATGGGTAACTGCAACGACCTCGAGGAAGTCCTGCACCGGCAGGTGCTCGATTACGCCGAGAAGAACTACCAGAAGTATTTCAACGCACCCGAGACTTTCACGGCTGCGCGCAGCCTTTCCAGCCTCGAACACTACGCCGAGCAGCAGAAGCCCCAGCCGCCCAAGCCGGCTGAGTAGACGGACAAAAAAGCGGCCACAAAAAGGGGCCATGCCTGATTTCCGTCCCGGAAATCAGGCATGGCCCCTTTTTTTGCGCCGGTAGGTGGTCGCGTCCCCATTCCGGGCGGCCCCAGTCTTTCACGGCCGGACGGGCTTCCCCACAATGGCTGCTGGCTTAACCAGGGCCTTGCGGATGTCCAGAAAATTCGGCGACAGACTGATGTATATCGGCGGTGAGTTTGTCCCCGGCAGCAGTAATCAGTGGATTGAGTCCGTCAACCCAGGCACTGAGGAAGTTCACGGGCGGGTTCCTCTGGGAACCACCGAAGACGTGAACGCGGCGGTGCTTGCTGCCGAGGCGGCCCAGCCAGCCTGGGCAGAGCAGTCGATCTGGGAGCGGCGGGACCTGTTGCGCAAGCTCAGCGCAGCAATGCTCGCGCGAAGTGCCGAGGTGCTGCCGCTGGAGGCGGCAGACACCGGCAATACCATCGCGAGCCTCGGTCGTGACGTCGAGGTTGCCGCCAACTACATCGACGTCTTTTCGGGCTTTGGCACGGAGTTAAAGGGCGACAGCGTTCCGGCATCGAAGGACGGCATTCACTTTTCGATTCGCGAACCTTACGGTGTGGTCGCGCGCATCGTGCCGTTCAATCACCCGTTCCTGTTTGCCGGCGCGCATCTCGCCGCGCCG
>CAZPNN010000406.1:0-12467 GCA_964587605.1 uncultured Chromatiaceae bacterium | reverse complement strand
CTCGGAGTCCAGGGCGTGGTGCAGCGGGGCGTGTTCCATGTGCAGTCGAGCGGGAAGAAGGAAGTGCGTGGCGAAAACGTACTGGTTGCGATCTTTGGCGAAAAGCAGTCCCACGCCGTCTACCTGCTCGGCCTGCAGGATGTCACCCGTCTCGATGTGATCAATTTTATCTCCCATGGCCTGTCGAAGCTGCGGGATGACACCACCGGTACGAAGGCACAGCCTGGCGACGGGGAGGAGAGTGAAGGGGACGCCGGTGGCAGTGCGCTGGATAACTACGCCACCAATCTCAACAAGCGTGCCCGGGAAGGCAAGATCGATCCATTGATCGGCCGCGAACTGGAGGTGGAGCGGACCATCCAGATTCTCTGCCGGCGCCGCAAGAACAACCCGCTGTACGTGGGTGAGGCCGGTGTTGGGAAGACGGCGATTGCCGAGGGCCTTGCCAAGATGATCGTCGAGGGCAAGGTGCCCGAGGTGCTGGCCAAATGCACCATTTATGCCCTCGACATGGGTTCCCTGCTGGCCGGTACGAAATACCGGGGCGACTTCGAGAAGCGCTTCAAGGCAGTAATCAAGGAGCTCAGCAAGGATCCCGGCGCGATCCTGTTCATTGACGAGATTCACACGGTAATCGGCGCAGGCGCTGCTTCCGGTGGTGTCCTTGACGCGTCCAACCTGATCAAGCCGGTATTGTCGAGTGGCGAGCTCCGCTGCATTGGATCGACCACTTACCGTGAATATCGCGGCGTGTTCGAAAAGGACCACGCGCTGGCCCGGCGGTTCCAGAAGATCGACATCGTTGAGCCGACCATCCCCCAGACCATCGAGATCCTTCGTGGCCTGAAGACGCGGTTCGAGGAACACCACGGCGTGACCTACACCGATGACGCGATCGAGGCGGCGGTCGAACTGGCCGCACGGCATATCAACGAACGCCAGTTGCCTGACAAGGCAATTGATGTCATCGATGAGGCTGGCGCCAGCGTCAGGCTCGAGCCTGTGGCGACTCGTACCAGGGAAGTGGGCGTCACCCAGATTGAGAACGTGATCGCCAAGATGGCGCGAATTCCACCGAAGAGCGTGTCGGCATCCGATCGCGACCAGCTCCGGAATCTCGAGCGCGATCTCAAGCTCGTGATCTTTGGTCAGGACAAGGCAGTATCCGCGCTGGCGTCAGCAATCAAGATGGCCCGATCAGGCCTTCGGGAAGCGGAGAAGCCGGTGGGCGCTTTCCTGTTTGCCGGCCCAACGGGCGTGGGCAAGACGGAAGTCACTCGTCAGCTGGCCCACTGTCTCGGCATCGAGCTGATCCGGTTTGACATGTCGGAGTACATGGAGCGGCACACGGTTTCACGGCTGATCGGCGCGCCCCCGGGCTATGTGGGCTTCGACCAGGGCGGCCTTCTGACCGAGGCGATCAGCAAGCATCCGCATGCGGTGCTGTTACTGGATGAAATAGAGAAGGCCCACCCTGAAGTTTTCAACCTGCTGCTGCAGGTCATGGATCATGGGAGCCTGACCGATAACAACGGCCGCAAGGCCGATTTCCGCAACGTAATCCTCGTCATGACCACGAATGCCGGGGCCCAGGAAATGAGTCGCGCTTCGATGGGGTTCACCGAGCAGGACAACACCACCGACGGGATGGCGATAATTAATCGCATGTTTACTCCGGAATTCCGCAATCGTCTCGACACCATCATCCAGTTTGCGCCGCTGGGCCCCGACGCGATCCTGCGTGTGGTCGACAAGCCGGTGATGGAGCTCGAGGCACAGTTGGACAAGAATGCGGTAACTATCGAGCTGGAACCCGCCGCCCGGCAGTGGATTGCCGACAAGGGCTACGATCCGAAGATGGGCGCGCGGCCGATGGCGCGCGTCATCCAGGAGCAGATCAAGCGGCCTCTCGCCGAGCAGTTGCTGTTTGGTGAACTGGCCAAGGGCGGCCACGTCCGGATCCTGCTCGACGCCGCTGGCGAACTCAGCCTGGTGTCCACGCCAGCCATACGCTCGCTCGAGCACATTCCTGATCCAGCCTGAGGCCTGATCCAGCCTGAGGCGGCTGATCCAGCCCAAGGCCTGATCCAAGGCCTGATCCAGGGCTAGCGGGCGCGGAAGGTTATTCGGCCCTTCGACAAATCGTACGGGGTCAGTTCGATCGTGACCCGGTCGCCGGTGAGGATGCGGATGTAGTGTTTGCGCATTTTTCCAGAGATGTGCGCTGTAACAACATGGCCGTTATCGAGCTTTACCCGAAACGTTGTGTTGGGCAGGGTCTCAGTGACGACCCCGTCCATCGTGATGGCTTCTTCTTTCGGCATGGAGACTCCGGCGAAACGGCGCGGAATTGTCGTCGAACTGGTTCAGTCGTGCAAGCGAGCGGGATTCTGCGCTGGCGACACGAGTTCGGAGGTGCAGTCCGGACCCGCAGGCCAGGGACCAGGTTGACCAGTGCTGAGTGCCAGATTTTCGACCGCACGGACAAAATCAGCGCGGGGCATGAGTTCGCTGCCAAGCGAGGCCAGGTGGCGGGTCGTGACCTGGCAATCGATCAGTTCGATGCCCCGGCATTTAGCCACCTCAACCAGTTTCACCAGGGCCACTTTTGACGCATCCGGGGCGAGACTGAACATCGACTCACCAAAAAAGGCACTGCCGAGCGCGATCCCATAGAGCCCGCCAACGAGCTCCGGCCCGTCCCAGGTTTCCACGGCGTGTGCATACCCGAGCTCATGCAGATGCACGTACGCTGAGCGCATTTCCGGCGTAATCCATGTGCCGGACATGGCCCGGGTGTTCGCGCAGCCGTCAATCACGGCCTCGAAGGCCTGGTCGACTGAAACCCGGTAGCGATCTCTCCGCAGCGTCCGGCGAAGACTGCGTGAGACATGCAGTCGGGATGGAATCAGCACGGCGCGGGGATCCGGTGACCACCAGAGAATTGGCTGCCCGGTCTCGTACCAGGGAAAGATTCCCCGGCGGTAGGCTGCCAGCAGGCGCTCCGGCGTCAGATCCCCGCCGACGGCGAGGAGGCCGTCGGGCTCTGTCGCTGCCGTCGCGGGATCTGGAAATGCGTCGGGCGGGTCATCGGGCTCAAGAAATACAATTTCTGCCATGTCGGTAAGCGAACGACGGTCAGCCCGTGCCCTTGCGGTAAGGCACATGGTCATTGACAGATTCGATGTAGTCGTCGATGTGGGCCCGTTCACGGTCGAGATAGTTGTCTATGGCAGTTGCAAACTGCGGGTGCGAGAGCCAGTGAGCTGACCAGGTTTCAGTGGGGATAAAACCGCGGCTGATCTTGTGTTCGCCCTGGGTTCCGGGCTCGAAGACCTTCAGCCCCTGCTCAATGCAGTATTCGATGCCCTGGTAATAGCAGGTTTCGAAGTGGAGGCTGTGGTAGTCGCCCTGACTGCCCCAGTAGCGGCCGTACAGTGTGTCCGCACTCCGAAAGCACAGTGCCGTGGCCACGGGCTCCCCTTTCAGCAGCGCCACGATGGCGAGGATTGCGTCCGGCATTTCCGCGCTGATCCTCATGAAGAAGGCGTCATTCAGGTACGGCTCGCGGCCGCGCCGCCAGAACGAACTGGCGTAAAGGGGTAACAGTTTTGCCCACAGCGTGCTGTCGATTTCCGCGCCGGTGAGGCGGACGAAACTGATGCCGGCCTCCGCAACCCGGCGCCTCTCGCGCCGGGCCTTCTTGCGCTTCTCCGCCGTGAATTCGCCGAGAAATGCATCGAAGTCCGCGTAATCGCGGTTGTGCCAGTGAAACTGGCAATCCTTGCGGGCCAGGAACCCGGCGCGCGACAGAAACTTGTTTTCGCCGGCGGTGGGAAACAACACGTGAATGGATGATGCCTCCGTCTGTCGGGCCAGCTCGACGGCGCCTTGAAGGAGGGCGGCCGCAATCTCGCCGGGATCCTGGTCGGGTTGGTACAGCAGGCGTGCGCTGGTGGCGGGCGTGAATGGAATCGCCGAAACCAGCTTGGGAAAGTAGCGCAGCCCTGACCGTCGATAGGCGTCGGCCCAGGTGAAATCGAAGACAAACTCGCCGTAGGAGTTGCTCTTAAGGTAAAGCGGCATTGCCCCGAGCAACCGGCCCGGCTCATCACGAAGCAGCAAATGGCACGGTTGCCAGCCGGAATTTACGGAGACGCAACCGGTTTCCTCGAGGGCAAGGAGGAATTCGTGGCGAAGGAACGGGCACTCACTGCCCCGCAGGCCGTTCCAGTCAGCGACGGGAACGTCGGCCAGTTTCGGGATGACTTCAATGCGCAAGAGGGCTCGGTGCCGGGCCTGTCACCCGGCAATGCTGTCCAGGTATTTTTCGGCGTCCAGCGCCGCCATGCATCCGGAGCCAGCTGACGTGATGGCCTGACGGTAGACGCTGTCGGCGACGTCGCCGGCGGCGAATACGCCGGGAACGCTGGTGGCAGTTGCACCGCCGGCACTTCCCGTACGCACCACGATGTAGCCCTTGTCGAGTTCCAGTTGCTCCCTGAACAGGGCAGTGTTGGGATCGTGGCCGATGGCGATAAACAGCCCGGTAACATCGATGGTCTGGCTCGCGCCGCCGCCGTCCGTTGGCCGCACCCGAACGCCGTTTACGCCGGCCTCGGTGCCGACTACGGCGTCGACTTCATGATTCCAGATGACGGAGACGTTGCCGCCATTGCGACTCCGGGCCAGCAGCTTGTCCTGGAGCATTTTCTCGGCGCGCAATTTGTCCCGGCGGTGAATGAGGGTGACGTGAGACGCCAGATTCGACAGGTAAAGCGCTTCCTCGACGGCGGTATTGCCGCCCCCCACGACGGCAACGCGCTGACCCCGATAGAAAAAGCCATCGCAGGTTGCGCAGGCCGAGACGCCTTTGCCGCGGAAGCTCTGCTCGGTAGGCAGCCCGAGATACCGCGCCGACGCCCCCGTGGCGATCACGAGCGCGTCGCAGGTGTACTCCGCCGAACCTCCGCGCAGGCGAAAGGGCTGCGTCCGGAGATCCACCGCCTCGATCTGGTCCTGGACTCCGTTAACTTCCAGTCGCTCGCCGTGCTCGCGCAACTGGGTCATGAGTTCCGGGCCCTTAAGTCCGTGCCGGCCACCGGGCCAGTTGTCCACGTCTGTCGTGGTCATTAATTGACCACCTGGTTCGAGGCCGGTAATGAGCAGGGGCTTGAGATTGGCCCGGGCCGCGTAAACGGCCGCGCTGTAGCCCGCTGGTCCGGACCCTAAGATGATCAAACGGGAATGCTTTGCTGCTGTCATTGCGTCAGTTTAGGCGAAGGTCCGCGCTTGCGTCCAAACCTCGTGCTGCTATCATCCTCCGCGTTAACTGCTTGATGGGCATGCGGTTAGCAGTCGTTGTTGTTGGGTCTTCTCAGGGAACAGAGTGGCCAAAGCTATCGGACTGGAAAGTCGCGGCCTTGCTGCGCCGCTGACTCATGCTGTGCGCGAGGCAGCGTTCTGGGTGCTCGGTGCCATTGCACTGAGCATGCTGGTTGCTCTTCTGAGTTACAGCCCCCAGGACCCCGGCTTCAGCCACACCGGCAACGGGGCCCCCGTTCGGAATCAGATCGGGTCTGTGGGCGCCTGGTTTGCCGATATCGCCTTCGGCTTGTTCGGCGGGCCCGCACTGTTGTTCCCCGCGATGATCCTGCTGGCGGGCTGGATAGTTTTTACGGCCCGGAGCAGCCCTGGCCCAGTCGACCGGCGGATACTGGTCACACGGCTGTCGGGCTTTGCCCTGACGCTCGCAACCAGTTGCGCACTGGCTACGCTGCATTTTGGCGCGCACGGACTGCCGCAGACGGCCGGCGGGGCCTTCGGGGAACTGCTCGGCAATGGCTTTGCGTCGGGCCTGGGTTCGCTGGGTGCGACTCTGCTGCTGCTGGCGTCATGGCTGGCAGGCGTTTCGCTGTTCACCGGTTTGTCGTGGCTGGCCGTCATGGACCGGATCGGTCGGCTGGTCTTTGACGGAGTCGACCGGAGCCGTGCGTTGTTCAGCGAGTTCCGGGCGCGCACCGTCGTGCGCCGGGTCCAGGAAGAGCGGCAGGAAGGCGTTCGCCAGGAACGAAAAAGGGTCGACAAGAAGCCACCGCCACGTATCGAGCCCGCGCTGGCGGCGCCCCCGCCAAGTCAGCGTGCCCAGAAGGAGCGGCAGGTGCCGTTGTTTACGGGCCCCGTACTTCCGGGCGGACTGCCACCACTATCCCTGCTGGATGATCCGCCGGAACGGCCGCCCGGCTACTCCAAGGAATCGCTGGAGGCCATTTCCCGTCTCGTTGAACTGAAGCTCCGCGATTTTGGCGTGGAGGTCGAGGTGGTAGCGGTCCAGCCGGGTCCGATCGTTACGCGCTTCGAACTGGCGCCGGCACCCGGCGTCAAGGTCAGCCAGATCAGCAATCTCTCCAAGGATCTCGCCCGTTCGCTGTCAGCGATCAGTGTGCGGGTTGTGGAGGTTATTCCGGGCAAGCCGACGGTGGGTCTCGAGATTCCCAACGAGAACCGCGAAATGGTGACCCTGGGGGAAATCCTGCGCTCCCGCGCCTACGAGGAAATGTCGTCGCCCCTGACGCTGGCTCTCGGCAAGGACATCGGCGGCAAGTCGGTGGTGGCCGATCTGCAGCGCATGCCGCATCTGATGATTGCCGGCACGACGGGTTCCGGCAAGTCGGTCGGCATCAATGCGATGGTGTTGAGCCTGCTCTTCAAGGCGACGCCTGAAGAGGTCCGGATGATCATGATCGATCCGAAGATGCTCGAGCTGTCTGTCTACGAGGGGATTCCGCACCTGCTCGCGCCGGTGGTGACCGACATGAAGGAGTCGGCCAATGCGCTGCGCTGGTGTGTGGCCGAGATGGAGCGCCGGTACCGGCTCATGGCATCCTTAGGGGTCCGCAACCTGAGCGGTTACAACCGCAAGGTGAAGCAGGCACTGGACAAGGGTGAGCCGATTCCTGACCCGCTCGTCGGCACCGACTACGCGCCGAAGGCCACCCTGGACGGCACCGTCCCGACGCTGACGCCATTGCCGCAGATCGTGGTGATCATCGACGAGCTGGCCGACATGATGATGATCGTCGGCAAGAAAGTGGAAGAGCTGATCGCCCGGCTTGCGCAGAAGGCGCGGGCTTCGGGAATTCACATGGTCATCGCCACCCAGCGGCCTTCCGTGGACGTGATCACGGGCCTTATCAAGGCCAATATCCCCACGCGTATGGCCTTCCAGGTTTCGGCCAAGGTGGATTCCCGGACAATCCTCGACCAGAGCGGTGCCGAGAGCCTGCTGGGGCATGGGGACATGCTGTTCCTGCCGCCGGGCACGGGTATGCCATTGCGGGTGCACGGCGCCTTTGTGTCCGACCAGGAAGTCCATCGGGTCGTTGCACACTTGAAGGGCAGCGGGCCGCCCGCGTACCTCGACGAAATTACCGAAGGGCCGGCCATGGCACTGCCGGGAATCTCCGGCGAGACGCCGGCGTCCGGCGACGTCGAGGGCGAGGACGACCCGCTCTACGACCAGGCCGTAAAGATCGTGTGCGAGACCCGCCGGGCCTCCGTTTCCGGGATCCAGCGCCGGCTCAAGATCGGTTACAACCGAGCTGCCCGCCTGGTCGAGTCGATGGAAGCAGCCGGGCTCGTCGGGCAGCTGCAGTCAAACGGTTTCCGGGAAGTGCTGGCGCCGCCACCACCCGAGAGCGACTGAGCCTCTACGCCTTCCAGATGGCACACCGGCTGCGCTGTTCTCCCGTACACCTGCTGTTTGCCGCCGCCTTGCTGGCGACGGGCGCCTCGGCTGGTGACACGGGCATCGACCGTCTGCACAGCTACCTGGCCAACGTCCAGGGCATGGAAGGTAATTTCCGCCAGCAGGTGATCGACTCGCGGGGCCGGGTGCTGGAAGACGCCTCAGGCACGGTCGCCATGCAGAGGCCTGGCCGGTTTCGCTGGAACTACCAGACACCTTTCGAGCGGGTCATTGTCGCGGACGGCGAGCGGGTCTGGCTTTATGAGGCCGATCTGGATCAGGTCACGATCCGGAAGCTTAAGTCAGGTATCGGCGATACGCCGGCCGCACTGCTCACCGGCAAGGAGTCGGTGCTGGAGCGTTTCAAGGTCGAGAAGTCCTGGACTGAGGGCGGTCTCGCCGTGGTACGGCTGATCCCGCGATCAGCCGAGGCCGACTTTGCCGGAGTGACACTGGGGTTCCACGATGCCGAGCTTCGATTGCTGCTGCTCGATGACCGCCTGGGCCAGCAGACCCGCATCGACCTCTCCGGCATTCGCACCAACCCGACGCTGTCGCCGGACCTGTTCCGGTTTAAGCCACCGCCCGGTGCCGACGTTATCGACGACAGCGAGCTCTGAGCCCCAACATGCTGCTGCCCTTGCGTTACGCCCGGGCGTGGTTGATTGCCGGCCTGTTGCTCCTGGTGTTTGGTCTCGTGCTGGCGCTCTCGACGCCGCCACCCTCACTGGCGCTGGCCATCGATGACAAGCTGCTCCATTTCGCCGGTTTCCTTGGTTTCATGGTCTGGTTTGGTGGCGTCTTTCAGCCGCGGTTTGCGCCGCTGGTGGTTCTGGGCCTGTCTGCCTATGGCCTCCTTATCGAGTTGCTGCAGAGCCTGACGGTGACGCGGCAGGCAGAAGGCCTGGACCTGGTCGCCGATATTTCGGGTGTTCTGCTAGGCTGGCTCCTCTGTGTCGCGGGCCTGTCCCGCTGGTGCCTGAAACTGGAGTCATGGTTCGGAAGTCGACAGCCCGGAGCGCGAAATCCCTGAGCGCGAAATCCCTGAGCGATAGTTCCCCTGAGCGGGACACGCCGTCGTCTCGCTGGCGTCCGCTGGCCGACCGGATGCGCCCCGCAACGCTCGCGGAGGTGACCGGGCAGACGCACCTCCTGGCGGCGAACCAGCCGCTTGCCCGCCTTCTCAACGGCGAGCTGCATTCGGCCATCCTGTGGGGACCGCCAGGCTCCGGCAAGACCACACTGGCGCGACTGCTGGCTGCCAACGCCGGGGCGCAGTTCATTGCGCTATCGGCTGTTCTCGCCGGAGTGAAAGACGTCCGGGAGGCCGTGGTGCTCGCCGAGGCCCACGCCGGCCTGCCGACGGTGCTGTTCCTCGACGAGGTCCATCGCTTCAACAAGGCGCAGCAGGACGCCTTCTTGCCCTTCGTCGAGGACGGCACGCTCATCTTCATCGGCGCCACGACCGAGAATCCGGCGTTCGCCCTGAACAACGCGCTGCTGTCGAGAGCCCGCGTGTATGTCCTGAAGCCGCTCACCGATCAGGAACTGCTGGCCGTCCTTCGCGCGGCGCTTCACGACGCGGAGCGGGGGCTTGGGGCCCGGCAGATCCGTGCGGGCGAATCCGAGCTGCTGAACCTGGCTCGTGGCGCCGACGGTGACGCGCGACGGGCACTGAACCTGCTGGAAATCGCGGCGGGCCTCGTGGACAGTGATCGCACGCTGACGCCTGCGATCGTTGCCACGGTGCTGACTGGCAGTTACCGCCGCTTTGACCGGCAGGGCGATGTGTTCCACGAGCAGATCTCCGCCCTGCACAAGTCGGTGCGGGGATCGGATCCGGACGCCGCACTGTACTGGCTGGCGCGGATGCTCGACGGCGGCTGCGATCCGGCCTACGTGGCGCGGCGCATGGTGCGGATGGCTTCGGAAGATATCGGCAATGCAGACCCTCGGGCACTGACCCTGGCGCTTGAGGCCTGGCAGGCCTCCGAGCGGCTGGGGACGCCGGAGGGTGAGCTTTCGCTAGCCCATGCCGCAGTGTTCCTGGCCTGCGCGGCGAAGAGCAATGCGGTCTACACGGCCTGGCAGGCAGCGCAGGCCGATGTTGCGGCCCATGGCAGTCTGGCCGTCCCGCCGCCCCTGCGACCCGCCTCGACGGCACTGGCACGCAGCCTCGGGCACGGCCGTGACTATCGCTACGCCCACGACGAGCCGGATGCCTTCGCGGCCGGGGCCAGCTATTTTCCGGACGAACTTGGTCAGCCGGTCTACTACCAGCCGGTGCCGCGAGGACTCGAGCAACGCATCGCCGAGAAACTGGCGGACTTCCGGGAGCGTAATCGCGCGGCCCGGCCGGCAAAGCCGCGGGTGTAAACTGCCGCGCTTTAAGCCGTCCCGAATTTCCGGAACAGAACCATGCTTGATCCCCGACAGTTACGCGCCGACCTCGACGGCGTGCGGGCCAACCTGGCGCGTCGCGGCTTCGTGCTCGATGCGCCGGCGTTTCAGTCACTCGAAGACCGGCGCAAGACCGTGCAGGTGCGAGTCGAGGAACTGCGCAATGAGCGCAACACTCGCTCCCGGGACATTGGCAAACTGAAGGCCGCGGGCCAGGATGCCGGGCCACTGCTGGCCGCAGTCAAGCAACTTGGCGACGAGCAGGCGGATCTCGAGGCGCAGCTCGCAACCCTGCAGGGTGTTCTTGAGGATCTGCAACTGGGCCTGCCGAACCTGCTGCTGGACGGTGTTCCCGACGGTCGCGATGAGGCGGCGAACGTGGAGTTGCGACGCTGGGGCGACCCCAGAACGTTTGCTTTTTCCCCGCGCGACCATGTGGATCTCGGCACCGACAGCGGGCTTCTGGACCTGGACGCTGCCAGGACCATCGCCGGCGCGCGTTTCTCCGTGCTGCGCGGGCCGCTGGCCCGTCTGCACCGGGCGCTGATCCAGTTCATGCTGGACCTGCACGTGACCGGGCACGGCTACACGGAAGTCTATGTTCCCTATCTCGTGAACCGCGACAGCCTCCGTGGCACGGGCCAGTTGCCGAAGTTTGCGGCCGACCTGTTTGCGGTCGGCGGTGAATCGGATCTGCTGCTCATTCCCACCGCGGAGGTGCCGGTAACGAACCTCGTTCGGGATCGCATCCTGGAGGCGGACGCGATGCCCGCCCGCTACGTCGCGCACACGCCCTGTTTCAGGTCCGAGGCCGGTTCCCACGGCAAGGACACGCGCGGCATGCTTCGCCAGCACCAGTTCGAGAAGGTCGAACTGGTGCACATCGTCCGGCCGGCGGATTCCGCGGCGGCGCTGGAAGCCCTGACCGGGCATGCCGAGGCGGTGCTCCAGAAGCTCGGCCTCCCGTACCGCGTGATGGCCTTGTGTGCGGGCGACACGGGCTTCGCCGCCGGACGCACCTACGACCTCGAGGTGTGGCTGCCGGGACAGGACCGCTACCGGGAAATTTCCTCCTGCAGCAACTGCACGGATTTCCAGGCGCGGCGCATGGCCGCCCGCTGGCGGAATCCCGAAACCGGCAAGCCGGAACTCGTGCACACGCTGAACGGGTCCGGCGTTGCCGCGGGTCGCGCGCTGATTGCGGTGATGGAGAACTATCAGAACGCTGACGGCAGCATCGACGTGCCACCGGTCCTTAGGCCCTATATGGGCGGTGTCGAGCGGCTGCCTGCGAGTCCGGTTATCCCGTGATAACGCGGGGTGCGGGCGTGCCATCCGCAGGCTTCCTCGGCCTGCTGATGTGGGGCGCCGTACTCGCTGCCGTCGTGTCCGCCGTAGCAGGCAATTTCGCTGGCGTCGTGTCGCTTAAGTACCCGCCCGCGCCGCCGGGTACGGTCGTTGACCACTACCACGGCACGACAGTTGCTGATCCCTGGCGCTGGCTCGAGAACCTGGACTCGGCAGAAACCCGGGCCTGGATCAGTGCCCAGAACAGCCTGACCCAACAGTACGTCGCGCAATTTGCCAGCCGCGCGCGGTTTGCGAACAGCCTGCGCACGTTGCTGGACTACGAGCGCCGCGGGGTGCCGGAACGGGAGAACGGGGTGTACGTGTACCCCTGGAACCCGGGGCAGGCGGAGCAGGATGTCCTGCGCGTCACTCATGACCTCGACGAGCCGGGGAGGGTGCTGCTCGATCCGCTGGCGATGCGCGCCGACGGCACCGTGTCGGTCAGGGACTACCGCTTGAGTCCCGACGGCGGCCGCCTGGCCTACGCCGTCTCCGACGGCGGCAGCGACTGGAACACATGGCATATTCGTGACGTCGCCACATCGGCAGACGAACCCTGGCCTCTGGTCGGCACCAAGTTCACGTCGGTCAGCTGGTCCCGCGACGGGCGCGGCTTCTACTACAGCCGTTATCCCGGTGACGACACCCGGGGCTATGACGATAGCCTGCAGGTGGCGGTTTACTTTCACGTCGCGGGTACCCCGCAGTCTGCGGACAAGATGGTCTATGCCGTCACCGATCACCCGACACGGGATCCCTACGCAACCGTCACGCCGGACGGCCGCTACCTCGTGCTCAATATTGAGGACGGCTACCTCAGCAACGCTCTTTATTACCAGCGCATCGGGCAGGCGGGGAGCGACGCGCCGGTCATCAGGCTGATCGATACCTGGGACGCACGCTACGAGTTTCTCGGTGCCGACGGCGGGATTTTCTACCTGCTGACGACGAGCGCCGCACCGCGCGGCCG
>CAZPNN010000405.1:0-2147 GCA_964587605.1 uncultured Chromatiaceae bacterium | reverse complement strand
AACCGCCTGCCGGCTGGCAGCCCGACCCGGACTTCGCGGCCTGGCGCGTGACGCACTGAGAGCGGCAACCTGGCGTGCCGTCTATTTCGATGCTAGCATTAGCCTCATTATAGACACACTGCGGGTGCCCCGATGTCACGGACGACTGGCAAGTACGCCCCGGATTCACGGCGGAACCGTGGCAAGCAAAGGGTGGCCGAAGAGCCGCAGATCATCGCGTACGGGTCGAAAACGGGGCTGAATGCCTACGTGCGGCGTGTCAGCGGGGCAACGCCGATGGAAATCGTGCTGACCGAGCGCGCTGGTGTCCAGGCGCAACTCATCAAGGATCTTGCCAGTCGCATGGCCCTTCCTGCGTCGCGCATGTTCACCATTCTGGGCGTACCGAAGGCCACGGCGGAGAAGAAAGTCGCCGCCGGCGAAATGGTCGCGGGCCAGGGCGGCCAGGCTGCGATTGGCATGATCAGATTGCTGGGTATTGCTGAGGACATGGTCGCCAACAGCACGTCCGTCGACGCACAGGGCTTCGATGCCGCCCACTGGCTGGGCCGGTGGATCGAAGTGCCGCAACCCTCACTGGGTGGTCGCAAGCCCGCCGAGCTGCTTGATACGCCCACGGGCGTCGGGATTGTCGCTCGTTTGCTCGGCGCCATTGAGAGCAGCGCTTACCAGTGACGAGTGGCCAGTGACGAGTGGCCAGTGATGAGTGGCCAGTGAAGCTGTGGCGAATCGCAGCAGCCACCCGGGATTGTGCCGCTGACGATCTTCGCGGTGGTGGCGCAGCCCGCTACCCCGGCCGCTGGAACAAGCAGACCGAGCCTGTAATCTACTGTGCGCCGACACGGGCGATCGCGATCCTGGAAACTGCTGCACACATTGATGACAGTGCCTTTCCCCAAAACCGGTACCTGGTGGAGATCGCAGTGCCGGACAAGGTGTGGTCGGCCCGTGAAGAGATCCCGGTCGCGCGACTGCCGGTAAGTTGGGACGCCATTCCAGCCGGTCAGGTGAGCATAAAGGTCGGTTCAACGTGGTTATCGTCACGCCGATCACCGATTCTGCTGGTGCCCTCCGTCATCGTGCCGGAGGAATGGTGCGCACTCATTAATCCGCAACACCCGCTGGCAGCGAAAATCAGCGCGCAATCCGTGCGTGCCTTCAATTACCACCGCCTGTTCCGGTCGGGATCGATGCCACGCTCGTGACGCCAGCCATCCCGCACTCCCTGCTCCCCGTCCTCCACGAAGACGCCGAACTGCTGGTCATCAACAAGCCGGCGGATCTCGTCTGCCACCCGAGCAAGGACGGCGAGCTGTCGAGCCTGATCGGCCGGGTGCGGCTGTATCTCGGCCCCGAAGTAACGGCGCATCTCGTGAACCGCCTCGACCGCGAGACCAGCGGCGTCATCCTGATCGCCAAGTCCAGCGAGACGGCGCGGGCGCTTGGCAAGTTGTGGGAGAGTCGCCAGGTGCGCAAGGAATACGTGGCGCTGGTGCACGGCCACGTGGCCGCCGACCAGGGCACGATCGACGCACCGCTCGGCAAGGATGTGGGGAGCCGCGTGGCGATCAAGGACTGCGTGCGGGCCGACGGCGCCGCGTCCCGCACGGACTTCGAGGTGATCGAGCGATTGACGCGCGCGGGCGCGGACGTAAGCCGGCTGCGGGTTCTGCCCCGCACCGGCCGCAAGCACCAGATCCGGATTCACTTGGCGCACCTCGGGCACCCGATCGTGGGCGACAAACTTTACGGCGGCGACGAGGACTGCTACCTGGCGCTGGTGGAACGCCGGCTCACGCCGGCACAGCGGACCCGGCTGATCCTGCCGAACCACGCTTTGCATGCACGGTCGGTGAGTTTTGCGTGGCGGGGTGTCGTGCGGGAATTCTATTGCGAGCCTGAAAGGTGGCTGAATTAGCGACTGGATGCGTTACTCCTGAGCTCCACCTCCATCAATCCCGCCGTCAAACGCCGCAACAGGTCCAGCTGCTTCCGGCCCAATTCAGCGTCGAAGGATTCGATGCCGGGCGCCGTGGACCAGTAGGCGCTCATTTCGGTGTTCAGCGCGAAGGCCGGCCAACCGCGTTCGACAGCCACGTCCGCGAGGCCGATCCACCGCCCCTGCCCTTTGCGCGCCGGCACGCGCA
>CAZPNN010000404.1:0-4434 GCA_964587605.1 uncultured Chromatiaceae bacterium | reverse complement strand
CTTGTAGGCCACCTGGCAGGCGATCATGTTCACTTCGTCGCTGTTGGTGAGGGCGATCACCATATCGGCTTCGGCAGCCCCGGCGCGCTCGAGGGCCGCAGGGGACGCGGCATGGCCTTGCACCGTGCGTACGTCCAGGCGGTTCTGCAGTTCTCGCAGCACCACCGGGTTCACGTCAATGATGGTGACTTCGTTCGATTCCTCGCGCGCGAGGTGATACGCCGCGGTGGAACCCACCTGGCCGGCACCCAGGATCAGAATCTTCATGCGCTTACATCACTTCCAGGTTCGCGTAGGACATCACCAGCCACTTGGCGCCTGAATCCTCGAAATTGACCTGCACCCGCGCGTGGGCACCGGCCCCCTCGTAGCTGAGTACGATACCCTCGCCGAACTTGCCGTGCTTCACTCGCTGGCCGAGACGCAGACCGAAGGCCGACTCTTCCGACATGCTGCCACCCCGACGAAAGGCCGGCTGGGCAACATTGAGTCGCGGTCGCACTTCCTCGATGAGTTCTGCAGGAATTTCGCTGATGAAGCGGGAGGCCTGTCCGAAGCTGTCGGTCCCGTGCAGGCGGCGCTGCTCGGCGTGGCAGAGGTACAGCTCGGTCATGGCCCGGGTGGCGCCCACGTAACACAGGCGCCGTTCCTCCTCGAGGCCTTCTGCATCGTGCAGCGACCGGCGATGCGGGAACAGGCCGTCCTCGAGCCCGGTCAGAAAAACCACCGGAAACTCCAGTCCCTTGGCCGAGTGCAGGGTCATCAGCTGGACGCAGTCAGCCCAGGCATCGCCCTGGGCGTCACCGGCCTCGAGCGCCGCGTGGGCCAGGAACGCGACCAGCGGCGGCAGGGATTCGCCGGTATCCTCGGGATCAAAGCTGCGCGCCGCACTGACGAGCTCGTCTAAGTTTTCCAGCCGGGCCTCCGCACGATCGCGCGGCTCCTTGCGGTAGTGCTGGATCAGTCCGCTGCGCTGGATGACGTGGTCCACCTGCTCATGGAGTGCCAGTCCCCCGGTGTCGCGCGCAAGCGTCTCGATCAGGTGCAGGAAGACCTGGATGGCCTTCGCGCCACGGCTACCGCCATCTCCGGCCGCAACAACCTGCGCCGCACGCCACATGGACAGGGCATTGGCCTTGCCGTACTCGCGAATCGCATCGATGGAGCGCGCCCCGATGCCGCGCGTCGGGACATTGACCACCCGCTCGAAGGACGGGTCATCGTCGCGATTCGCCAGCAGGCGCATATAGGCGAGCGCATCCTTGATCTCGGCCCGCTCGAAAAACCGCTGACCACCGTACACCCGGTAGGGCAGACCGGCTCTTAGCAGCACTTCTTCAAAGACACGCGACTGGGCATTGGACCGGTACAGAACCGCCACCTCGTTACGCAAATTGCCCTGGCGCACCCAGTCCTGGATACGGCCGACCACGAACTCCGCCTCGTCGCGCTCGTTGTAGGCCCGGTAGAGCCGGATCGGCGCCCCTTCGCTGCCGGCTGTCCAGAGCTCCTTGCCGAGCCGGCCGGTGTTATGCGAGATGACCGCGTTGGCGGCGCGGAGAATCGTTTTCGTCGAGCGGTAGTTTTGCTCGAGCTTGAGGGTGTGGGATCCCGGAAAGTCCCGCTGGTAACGCCGCAGGTGTTCCTGCTTGGCGCCGCGCCACCGGTAAATGGACTGGTCGTCATCACCCACCACGAAGGGAACGCCGGTGGTTCCGGCGAGCAGGCGCAGCCAGGCGTACTGGATGGCGTTGGTGTCCTGGAACTCGTCCACCAGGATGTGCCGAAACCGGCGCCGGTACTGGGCCAGGATGTCCGGGTTGTTCTTCCACAGCTCGAAAGCCCGCAGCAGCAGCTCCGCAAAATCCACCAGGCCGCTCTTGTTGCAGGTTTCCTGGTACACCTTGTAGAGGTGAATCAGCTGGCGCCGCGTCGGATCGCCGTCGTCGGTCAGTTGTGCGGCGCGGTGGCCGTCATCCTTCTGGTGATTGATGAACCACTGGATCTCCCGCGGCACCCAGGTGGTCTCGTCCAGTTCGAGGTTTTTCAGCATCCGGCGGATCAGCCGCTGCTGATCTTCCGCGTCGATGATCTGGAAGCTTTCCGGCAGTCCGGCATCCCGCGCGTGACGGCGCAGGAGTCGGTGCGCCAGGCCGTGGAACGTGCCGATCCACAGGTGATTTACCGGCATGTCCAGCAGGTCCTGGATACGCCCACGCATCTCGGCGGCGGCCTTGTTGGTGAAGGTGACGGCCAGGATACCCAGCGGGGAGACATTCTCCACCTGGATCAGCCACGCGATCCGGTGCACGAGCACACGGGTCTTGCCGCTACCGGCGCCCGCAACGACGAGCATCGGCTCCTGGGGTGCGGTAACCGCCTCCCGCTGCGCGTCGTTCAGCGGGTCGAGAATGGGCGTGACATCCATGGAAGCGGAGGAGTCTAGCAGCTTAGGACTCCGGGCAAATCCACAACTCGACGGGCTGGTTGTTGTTGCCGATTGCGGGGCTGGCCGCGCAGGCCCCAAGGGCGCGTGGCGGCGTGATGGGTGCCGGCGTGTCGCGGCACGGGAGACGATCGTAGAGCCCCTTCTCGGTGATGAATACCGGTGGCAGCGTCGAGGTGTCCTTGCCCGAGGTCGCTGCGCTGAGCGCACCCAGGATTCCGAGGGACTGGCCACAGATACCGGTGAGCATCGCCTTGTCCGGCGAGCGTCCCAGGCGCTCGATCATTTCGAGGTTGGCGGAGGTGGCAAGAATAGGGCCGTACTGCCGGATCGACGCCAGCGTCCATGCCGCGGAGTCGAGACGCAAATCCCGGGCCGGGTCGCCGCCGCGCAGTGCCAGCAGCCTGTCGGCAAAGGATTTGTCGTTCTTATAGTCACTGGCCCGCGCGGTTCCGATACTCGCGAGAACTTCTGCCAGGCCGGCCATCGCCGCCGCAGAACCCAGCTCACTGGCGCGACGGTAATACTCGATGGCCGTGAACGGATCGTGCGGCAGGCTTCCTGCCGCGTACGCCTGGATCGCGCCCAGATCACCCGAGTCAGCCAGCGATTTCTGCGTTGTGCGATCCATCGCCGTGTAGAGCGATGACAGAGAGTCTTCCGGGCTGATACCCGCGAGCGAATCGGCATCGAAGAACCCGCGGTCCGTTCGCCAGTCCTGGTACCGCTCAATCAGCCTGTCGGCATCAAGTCCGCGAGCCTTGAGAACCCGGGCGAGTTCGTCCCGCGTTGTTACCCGAGGTGGGGTTCCGGTCACCGTGGCCGGTTTTAGCGCGGTGGGCGGCGACTTCAGAGGCCCAGGTTCTGCTGGCACTACGGCAACGGCCGGCGGAATGACCGCTGTCGTGGGCGCTTCCACCGGCGGAACGGGATCCTCAGGTGGCATCGCCAGCAGCCAGACGAGGACCCCGAGCGCGAACAGTGCTCCGGCAACGATCAGGGCACTGCGCGACACAGCCTACCGCGCCGCGCCCGGCCGAAGCCTGGCCGGGAACGATGTGGCATGCAGGAGATTGATGACGGCAAGAAGAAGCAGGGCCGCCACACCGTTGTGTGACGTGGCGAGAGGCAACGGCATGCCGAACCAGACAATTCCTACACCGATGGATACCTGCAGGACAACGATAGCGAGCACCAGTGTGGTTGCGTTGCGCACAGCCTGCACCGGCGACCGGCGCCTGACCCACAGCGCCACGCTGACGAGCACAGCGAGGGTCAGTATCGCGCCCAGGCGATGCGTGAAGTGAATGGCTACGCGGGATGGCGCGTCCAGAATTCCAAATTCGTAGTTGATGCCGAGACCGCGCCAGAGCACAAAACCCTCGGCGAATTCGGCTTGCTCGGGCCACCATTGTCCCTGGCAAGTAGGAACATCCGGGCAAGCCAGTGCGGCATAGTTCGAACTCGTCCAGCCGCCGAGAGCAATCTGGCCAATGAGTACCAGCAGGCCCGCGACCACCGGCCACGGCGCGCGACGCGCCTGGCGGTCGGCATTCCGGCGGCGTTCCTCCAGCAGCAGCCAGATGAGCAGTCCAAGCGTTGTCAGGCCGCCGAGGAGGTGACCCATCACGATCAGCGGCTTCAGCAGCAGGGTCACGGTCCACATGCCGAGCAACCCCTGGAAGATCACCACGGCGAGCACCAGGAGCGGCAGCACGACCGGCTGGCGTGCTGAGCGGCGATTGAGCAGGGCGAACAGGGCGGCGAGCACGATGGCAAAGCCGAGGGTAGTGGCGGCATAGCGATGAATCATTTCGCGCCAGGCCTTGCCGGCTTCGAGTTCACGTTCCGGAAATACGGATTGGGCGGTGGCGCGCGTGGCCGAATCGCCAGGCAGGACCAGATGGCCGTAGCAACCGGGCCAATCCGGGCAACCGAGACCGGCATCGGACAGCCGCACGTAGGCGCCGAGCACGACCACGATCAGG
>CAZPNN010000403.1:0-4957 GCA_964587605.1 uncultured Chromatiaceae bacterium | reverse complement strand
AAGCTGGTTGCCCTCCAGACGTCGGCCGGCACCTGCCAGTCTTTCTCGAGCATTTCCGCCGCGGCGATAACCTCGCGCAGGATCGTGCCCGCACCGAGCAGTTGTACCCGGACCTTGCCGCGGCCGCCGGTCGAATAGCGGTACATGCCGTGCAGGATGCCGTCCTTCACGCCCTCGGGCATGGCCGGCTGCGCGTAATTCTCATTCATCACCGTGATGTAGTAGAAGATCCGCTCCTGCCTCTCGTACATCCGCTGCAGGCCGTCCTGGATGATCACCGCCAGCTCATAGCCAAAGGCCGGATCGTAGGCCACGCAATTCGGAATCGTGGATGCAGCCAGCAGGCTGTGGCCGTCCTGATGCTGCAGGCCCTCACCCGCCAGCGTGGTCCGGCCCGCGGTGGCGCCCATCAGGAAGCCCTTGGCCTGCATGTCGCCGGCGGCCCAGATGAAGTCGCCGATGCGCTGGAAGCCGAACATCGAATAGAAGATATAGAAAGGGATCATGTACACGCCGTGATTGGCGTAGGACGTGGCCGCCGCGAGCCAGGAGCAGAAGGCGCCGGCCTCGTTGATGCCCTCCTCCAGGATCTGCCCCTGCTGGTCTTCCCGGTAGTACATCAGCTGCTCAGCGTCCTGCGGCGTGTACAGCTGGCCCACGGACGAGTAGATGCCGATCTGGCGGAACATGCCCTCCATGCCGAAGGTCCGCGCCTCGTCCGGCACGATCGGCACGACGTTCTTGCCGATGTTCTTGTCGCGCACCAGGCTCGTCAGAATGCGCACGAAGACCATCGTCGTGGACGCGGTCCGGTCACCTGAGCCTTCGAGCTGGCCGCGGAAGGCGTCCAGGCCCGGCACGGTCAGTGGCCCAATCTTCGCCTTGCGTGCCGGCAGGTAGCCGCCGAGCTGCTTCCGGCGTTCCTTAAGGTAGCGAATTTCCTCGCTGTCCTCTGCCGGCCGGTAATAGGGCACCTTGTCGATCTCGGTGTCCGAGATCGGGATGTTGAAGCGGTCACGGAAGGCCTTGAGGTCGTCGACGTCGAGCTTCTTCGCCTGGTGGGCGGTCATGCGGCCTTCACCGGCCTCGCCCATGCCATAGCCTTTCACCGTCTTGGCGAGGATCACGACGGGCCGGCCGTCCTGCTTCATTGCGAGGTCGTAGGCGGCATGCACCTTGATGGCATCAAGTCCGCCGCGGTTCAGCTGGTAGACCTCCTCGTCGGACAGGTGGGAGACCATTTCCGAAAGCTCGGGGTACTTGCCGAAGAAGTGCTCGCGAATGTAGTCGCCGCCCATGGCCTTGAAGTGCTGGTACTCGCCGTCGACTGCCTCTTCCATACGGCGACGGAGAAAACCCTGATGGTCCTGCGCGAGCAGCGCGTCCCAGCGATACCCCCAGACCACCTTGATCACTGCCCAGCCAGCGCCGCGGAAGGCCGCTTCCAGTTCCTGGATGATCTTGCCATTGCCGCGCACCGGGCCGTCCAGGCGCTGCAGGTTGCAGTTGATGACGAAAACCAGGTTGTCGAGCTTCTCCCGCACCGGCATGGTGATGGCGCCCATCGACTCGGGTTCGTCCATCTCGCCGTCGCCGAGAAAGCACCAGACCTTGCGGCCGGCCGTCTTGGCAAGCTCGCGGTGCTCCAGGTAGCGCATGAAGCGCGCCTGGTAGATGGCCATCATCGGGCCAAGGCCCATGGACACCGTCGGGAACTGCCAGAAGTCCGGCATCAGCCAGGGGTGCGGGTACGACGACAGCCCCTTGCCCTTGCCAGCGACTTCCTGGCGGAAGTAATCGAGATTTTCCTCGGTCAGGCGCCCTTCCAGGTAGGCCCGGGCGTAGATGCCCGGCGAGGAATGACCCTGCACATAAACGAGGTCGCCGCCGAAGTCGTCGGTGGCCGCCCGCCAGAAATGATTAAAGCCCACCTCGTACAGTACGGCGGCCGACGCGTAGGTGGCGATGTGTCCGCCGTACTCGGAGCTTTGCCGGTTTGCCTGCACCACCATGGCCATGGCATTCCAGCGGATATAGGCCTCGAGGCGCCGCTCGATGGCGCGATCGCCGGGATACACTGGTTGCTGCCAGACCGGGATCGTATTGAGGTACGCGGTATTGGGCCGGAATGGCAGGTAGGCGCCGGACCGGCGCGCGTGGTCAACCATCTGATTGAGCAGGAACTCCGCGCGTTCCGGACCGGTCGTGTGCAGGACCGAGTCGATGGACTCGACCCACTCGCGGGTCTCTTCGGGATCCGGATCCCCGAACTGCTCATTCATGATTTTGGAATCGGGCGGGTTGCTGGAATCGGCCACGGCGGCTCCGCTGCTGCTGGGCGACTTGCCCTATACTGCGGGCCCCAAACAGAACCATCAGGCAAGCGCGCAATCGGGAAATGATCGTGGTTTCACGCAACAGGGTCAAGCCAGCGAGTGGTCAGCAACTGCTGCCGCCCGAATTGGGCTTCAAGGTGATGCAGTCACCGGGCCGGATAACGAAGGCTGCAATCGGCCGCGCTGATCACGTTATCGTGGTCGTGCCGCATCGTGTCCCTTCGAGCGCATGGCGTGACATTCCGGGCC
Organism: uncultured Chromatiaceae bacterium; assembly: GCA_964587605.1. Classification (GTDB taxonomy): domain Bacteria; phylum Pseudomonadota; class Gammaproteobacteria; order Steroidobacterales; genus SHZI01. The sequence continues at coordinate 2,372 of CAZPNN010000403.1, read as the reverse complement.
TGAAGTCGCTGCAGGTCGTACACAAGCGCCTGGGCAAGGAAGGCACCGGTCGTGCGCTGCGGGGCGTCCTTGGCACCGGCACAGCGGTCACGCTGGGCGCCCTGCCCGCGCCGCCCAAGGGGACAGCGAAAGCCCGACTGCCCGGGCCTTTTGAGTTGCTCAAGTTTGGCAGTGAGCTGGCCGGTGACGCGCTGAAGGATGAGCCGCGCTCGGTCGGCATCGTGGCCCATGGCTTCAGCAAGGAAGACGCGGACCGGGTGACGACGGCACTGCTGCTGGCCCTCGGCGCGCACTCGTGGAAGCTGCAGGCCTTCCAGAAGAAGGCCAAGGCCTCGTCGCTGAAAACCGTGACTATTATCGGCTCGCCGGAGCGCATCGACACGACGCGCACGGAGGCCGAGATCAACGGTGCCAACCTGGTGCGCTGGCTCACCGCCCTGCCAGCCAACAAACTGTCGGCCACCGCCTACCGGGCCGTGCTGACGGCACTGGCAAAACAGCACGACTGGGAATTCGAGTGGCTGGGCGAGGCCGAGCTCAGGAAGCTGAACGCTGGCGCGTTTCTCGCTGTCGCCCAGGGCAATGCAACGCCCGAAGCCGGAATTGCCCGGCTCCGCTACCGGCCCGGGAACTCCGGGACGAAATCCGGCACGAAATCCGGCACGAAATCCGTCAGCAAGGCGCCGGCGACTGCCGATGTCGCACTGCTCGGCAAGGGCATTATCTTCGACACCGGCGGGACCAACCTGAAGTCGGCCCCGCACATGCTCGACATGCACGCCGACATGTCCGGTAGCGCCGTTGCTCTCGCCGTATTGCAGACCCTGTCTGCCCTCAAGTCACCGCTGAACGTCGACTGCTGGCTCGCGATTACCGAGAACCGGACGGGGCCCACGGCCTACAAGCAGCGGGATGTCATCACCGCCAGCAATGGCGTGACCATTGAAATCATCCACACTGATGCCGAGGGCCGCATGGTGCTGGCCGACACGCTGGCGCTGGCCGCGCGGGAGAAACCGGCCCTCATGCTCGACTACGCCACCCTGACCGGCGCCTGCGTTTACGCCCTGTCCGAGCGCTACAGCGGCGTGTTTACCAACCGCGAGGCGCTGAACGAACTGCTGGTGCGCACGGGCCGTGAAACGGGTGAACGGGTCTGGCCGTTCCCCAACGACCCGGATTTCGACGACGACCTGAAGTCCAAGACGGCCGACGTCGCCCAGTGTTCCTCGTCCGGAGAGGCAGACCAGATCCTGGCCTCGCGCTTCCTGCAGCGTTTCGTGCCCGAAGGCATACCCTGGATTCACATGGATCTGGCGTCGGCGATGCGCAAGGACGGTCTGGCGCACATGCCGGGCGGCCCGACCGGCTTTGGCTTGCGGTACACCGTTGCGCTGCTGCTGGATCACCGCGACGAACTGAAGCAACTCGCTGGATGACCGGCACTGCTTCCGCTTCTGCTCCCGAAGATGCCGGGCAGCCGATCGCCTCCGCTATCAGCCGCCGCTTCCGGGGCTTTCTGCCAGTAGTCGTTGACCTGGAAACCGGTGGCTTCAATTGCAAGACCGACGCCCTGCTCGAGATCGCGGCCGTGCTCCTTACGATGGACGACGACGGAACAGTTTCTCGTGGCCAAACCATCGCCTGCCATGTACAGCCCTTTGAAGGCGCGAACCTCGAACCGGCCGCGCTGGAGGTCACGGGGATTGACCCCTTCAACCCCCTGCGCCTGGCCAAGGCCGAGCGCGAGGCACTCCAGCATGTGTTCAAGCCGGTGCGCGACGCCATGAAGGAGGCTGGCTGCAAGCGGGCCATACTGGTCGCTCACAATGCGCACTTCGACCTGGGATTCCTCAACGAGGCGATCACGCGCACCGGCGTCAAGCGCAGTCCCTTTCACCCCTTCAGCGTGCTGGACACCGCCACGCTCTGCGGCGTGGCCTACGGGCAGACCGTGTTGGCCCAGGCGGCCGCTGCGGCCGGCCTGCCCTGGGACTCCGCCAGCGCCCACTCCGCCATCTACGACGCCGAACTCACGGCCGACGTCTTCTGCCAGATCGTGAACCGGTTCAAACCCATCTACGATTCCGCTATTCTCTCGCCACCTCCGGGACCACCGGAGAATCAGGGGGTTAACTCATGAATCCACTCAAGTCAGTTTCCGGCTCCATCATCATCGGCCTTGTCCTGATGATTATCTTAAGCCTGCTGTTGCCCGCCAGCACCGACGTGGCGCTGAACCTCGGCAGCCTTGATCGCTGGCTGCACGTCATTTCGGGCGTCGTCTGGATCGGCCTCCTCTATTATTTCAACGTCGTGCAGATCCCGGGCCTCGCGGCGGGTCTCGCCGACAAGGGCGGTCCGGGCAATGC
>CAZPNN010000402.1:0-3556 GCA_964587605.1 uncultured Chromatiaceae bacterium | reverse complement strand
GCGACGACAAGCCCTCGAGCGCGTAGAACTCGCACTGGATCGGGATCAACACACCGTCAGCTGCCGTCAGGGCGTTCAGAGTCAGCATGTTTATCGTCGGTGGGCAATCAATCAGGATGTAGTCGTAGAGGCCGCGCACCGGCTCCAGCGCCTTGCGCAGCCGCATTTCGCGGCCAATTTCCTGCAGCAGGCGAATTTCGGCGGCCGTCAGATCCGAGTTGGCCGGGAGCAGTGCGAAACCCGCGCTCGTTACCGACACGATGGTCTCCAGCGCCTGGCGCTCGCCGAGCAGCACCTCGCAGGTGGTGGACGACAGTGTCTGCTTGTCGAGGCCGCAACCGGTGGTGGCGTTGCCCTGCGGATCCAGATCAACCAGCAGGACGCGCTTTTCCAGCGACGCCAGCGACGCGGCCAGGTTCACCGAGGTGGTGGTCTTGCCCACCCCACCCTTCTGGTTGGTGACCGCAATGATCCGGCTCATGCCGGCACCGCTAAAGCGCGTCGGATTCGCACAATATGCCGTTCGACGACCAGGCCGGGAATGCGCGCCGGCGTTACCGCCGATGCCACCCAGCCCGCCGGCAGGGCCGCCAGCTCGTCCGCCGGCAGCCGCCCCTTCATCGCCAGGAACTGACCGCCGGGCGCCACAAGGCGCTCCGCGCCCCGGATGAAGTCCGGCAGCGAGGCAAAGGCCCTGCAGATAACGGTGTCGAACGGCGCCACGGGGTGATAGTCCTCGATTCTCGTGTGTTCAGCCTGTGAATTGCGCAGCTTCAGTTCGGCAATCGCCTGTCGGACGAAGGTGATCTTCTTCAGCGTCGCGTCGACCAGTGTGAAATGGCGTGCCCTCGTTGAACCAGCGCCCAGCGCCGAGTCCGCCAGCGCCAGCGGGATGCCGGGCAATCCAGCCCCGCAGCCGACATCGAGTATCCGTTGCCCGGAAAGGAACGGCCGCGCCGTCAGCGAATCCAGGATGTGCAGCGGCACCATGTCCAGCGGGTCGCGAATGCTGGTGAGATTCCAGGCCTGGTTCCACTTGGCGAGCAGCCTTATGAAAGCGGCACATGCCTCTACCAGCTCCTCGTCCGCCAGCCCCTGGTCGTTGCAGATGCCGAGTTCCCGCAATCCCTCACGCAGGCGGTCTTCCACTATAACCACAGTGCTAGCGGAGCCGGACCAGACAACGGCCCACGATGCTGCCTTCCACCCAGCCGTCGACCACGTCCAGCACCTCCGACAACGGCACTTCACGGCTGACAATCCGGTCAAGGCGGGTGGGCTTCAGGTCGCCGGCGAGTCGTCGCCAGACTTCGGCGCGCAGTTCCAGCGGAATCTCGACGGAATTGATCCCCAGCACGCTCACACCACGCAAAATGAACGGCATAACGGTAGTGTTAAATTCCGCGCCCTGCGCGAGACCGATGCTGGCGATATTGCCGTGTGGCGCGACGGTTCGCGTGAGCCAGCCGAGCGTGGCGCCGCCCAGGTTGTCCACGGCGCCGCCGAAGAGCGTCTTCTCGAGCGGCCTGGTGCCGAGTTCCATGCCCTTCAGATGAAGGATGTCGGTGGCGCCGATCCCGCGGAGGTAGTCGTCGGCCGTGGTCTTGCTGGTGAGGGCCGTCACGCGATAACCGAGGCCGGCCAGCAGGTTGATCGCCACGCTGCCCACGCCACCGGTCGCGCCGGTGACCGCCATGGGCCCCAGCGCCGGGGTCTGGCCGTTGCGTTCCAGCCGGTGAATGGCGAGCGCGGCCGTGAATCCGGCAGTGCCGAGGGCCATCGCCGTGCGCGCGTCGATGCCGGGCGGCAGCTTGTTCACGCAGTCGGCGGGCACGCGGGCGATTTCGCTGAAGCCGCCATCCTGGGTTTCGCTCAAGCCGCAGCCGTGTACGGCCACGACATCACCTGGCTTGAAGCGCGGATCCCCGGAACTGATCACGCTGCCGGCGATGTCCACGCCGGCGACCAGCGGGAAGCGGCGGAGGATCCTGCCCTTGCCGGTGGTGGCGAGGGCGTCCTTGTAGTTGATGCTGGAGTACTCACCGCGGATGACAACGTTGCCCGGCGAAAGATCGTCGAGGGTCAGCTGGTCCAGCCGGGAAACGATGCGCCCGTCGAGCTGGTGGACGCGCAGCGCTCTGAAGGATTCCATGGCGCTGCTTTCAGTTACTTGCAAATTATGGACAGTTACTTAGCAGTTAGTTGTCAGACATTGGTCGGCTATCTACTAACTATTTGACTTACAATGCTTTTTCGAGAGAGCCTCTACTTCTTGGCAGCGGCCGTCACGGGCCCGTCAATGGCGTAGTGGACCGAGAAGAGGCCGGACTGTGACGAGAAATAGGCAGCCAGTTCCTGGATCTCTTCGGGCGTTAAGCCGATGGCCTGGCTGCCCATGACCGGGTCCTTGCGGAGACCGCTCTTGTATTCATTGAGCGCGTGCTCGAGGTAGTCCTTGTGCTGGCCGGCCAGAGACGCCCAGTTGGCAGCGACGCTGATGCCCCCCTCGCCGTGGCAGGCAACGCAAGTGGCGGCCTTTGCCGGCGGGGTGCCAGCGAGGCTTCCGGCCTTCTGAATGTCCCCTTCGCTGGCAAAGAAGGTGGCGATATCGAGCATGTCCTGGTCGGACAGGGACACGGCCTGGGCATGCATCGTCTTGTGGGGCCGGGACTGGTTCCTGTAGCCCTGGAGCGCGATGACAATGTATTCCGGGTGCTGGCCGCCGAGCTTCGGCACCCGGTAGGACGGGTAGGCGTTCCGGTAGCCATCAATGCCGTGGCAACCCATGCAGGTGTCTGCAAGCAGCGCGCCGCGTCTGGCGTCGCCTGTCGGAGTCGGCGCTGCGGCGGGTTCCTGCGCCACTGCCAGGGAACTGCCCGCGAGAGTCAGGCTTAAGAGGACTGCCAAGCGTGTCTTCTGCATAGATCCAGCGTGCCGTGAAAAAAAGGGGGCGTTCTTGAAGGGCAACCTGCGGGCCGCTATGGTAGTTAGACGACGTCTGGAATTCCAGACCAGTCAACCATTTCCCGCCATTCGGCAACCCCAGGAAGCCCTCAAATGACACCCCGTTTCAATTGCCTCATCGCGTGCCTCGTGCTGGTCTCGGGAGCGGCGGGCGCGCAAATGCCCGGCATGGCCCCCATGCAGATGCCCCGCACCATTTCGGTGTCTGGCACAGGCACCATCGACGCGACGCCGGACATCGCCCGGCTGGCCCTGGCGGTGCAGCGCCGCGACACGAACATGGAGGTAGCCCGGGACGCGACTGTGAAGGTATCGAAGGCGTTCCTGGCACTGTGCATGAAGCTGGGCATCAAAGAATCGAAGATCCGCACCTCGGGCCTGACGATTCAGCCCGAGTACCGCTGGGACGAAAAACAGAACCAGCAGGTCTTCACCGGCTACTTCGTGCAGCGCCAGCTGCAGGTCGAGATCAACGACCTGGACAAGCTCGGTGACGTGATCGAGGGCGCCATCGACGCCGGCGTGAACGAAGTTTCCCCGCCCCAGCTGGACAGCAGCAAGCGCAAGGAACTGAACCGGGATGCGCTCGCGG
>CAZPNN010000401.1:0-10314 GCA_964587605.1 uncultured Chromatiaceae bacterium | reverse complement strand
GCGGCGCTCGTGCCGGGGAGCTAAACACGAGCAGGGCCACACGTATATGGGGCAAAGACCCGGATTGTCACGATTGCAATCCCCCGGCCGGTCCGGATAATTAACTCCGACTCCCCCGTAGGCTTCGGTCTCCGGGCGGCGGGGCCCCGAAAGGGGCCCTAGCCTTTTCGGGGCCCCGCTTTTTCTGGGCCCAGCTTTTTCTGGGTCAGGGAATCCGGATCGCGCCACTGGAGAAAGCATGCGGACCGCGGTCTATATCGATGGATTCAACCTCTACTACTGGCTCAAGCCCACACCGTATCGGTGGGTCGCTCTCAAACTCCTCGCCGCCAACGCACTACGGGCTCCAGGACTGAGCCACGAGATCGTGGCCGTCAAGTACTTCACGGCTCGCGTATCTGACACGCCAAATGATCCAGGGAAAGCCAACCGGCAGGATGTCTATCTCCAGGCGTTGCAGGCAACCATCCCCGAGTTTTGGGCGTACTTCGGAGAGTTCCGGCGCAAGCAAAAGTCGATGCCGCGCGTCACCCCGACTGGCGGCAATGGCCCGCTTATTGACGTGTGGGCCACTGAGGAGAAGGGCTCGGACGTCAATCTGGCCGTCGAGCTGGTCAACGACGCCTGGCTCAATCTCTACGAGCTCGCGGTCGTGATATCCAATGATTCGGATCTGGTCCGCGCCCTGAGCATCGTCAAAAAGCGAGGGAAGCGGGTGGGGGTGCTTGTTCGTGGCGATGCCCGGGTGGTGAGCCTCCGCAAGGCTTCGCATTTTCAGAAGACACTGACAGTGGCCGATCTTCGAGCGGCATTGCTGCCACGAGATATTCCCGGAACTTCAATCCGGATTCCGCCGACGTGGGCAAGACGGGAAACTGGTGCCGGCATTCGCTGAGCGGGGGTCCGCACGTCGATTGCCGGCGGGTGACCGTAGCCCGGTCGCCGCTGGCAACCCCTCCTGCGGTCGGGGCGGCACACCGGATAGACTGTGAGAATTCCCAATCTGGAGACGTCGCTAATGCGTGCGATCCTGCCTCTGACCTCAATTCTGGGTATCACCCTGCTGCTGACCACCAGCCTGATGGCCGCGGACGGTCCCCCGCCCGGTGCCGCCGACAAGCCGAAGACGCCGCCGGCGCCCGAGGCCTTCTACGAACACACCGGCTTTGAAGGCCGCGAGCAGGTCCTGACCGACGCCGTCGTGAAGGCGGTCCGCGACGCGAAGCCACAGAATGGCGAGACGCTGAATTTCACTCCCGATCAGCAGCGCATGCTCGGACTGGCCGTTGCCAAGGCCATCAAGACGATCAGCAACGACACCCCGTACCAGCACGAGATGAATGACGCGCTGATCAAGGCGCACCTCACCACGATCCAGTTCGCCAAGGACAATGGCGTTCTCGACGCACTGACCAGTCACGAGGCCAAGACCCAGTCACCGATGATTGCCCGGGTCGGCAAGATGATTCGCGATGGCGGCAGCCCAGAACTCGGCACAATCGCGCTGACGGAGAGGACCGCGTGCTTCTACCAGCTGGTGCAAAACTACCAGCGCACCGGCACCACCATGCGCTGGCAATCACCTTACGGAAACGTCCTCCGCGTGACCCGCCAGATCGGTCAGCACGACCTGACCGAGCAGGAGATCTACCAGACCTACACCGTGCCGCTCATGCAGAAGCAGGCCGAGATCATGGGCATGACGGTGGAGCTCTCGCCGTGGCAGGCGGACGGCTGGGTATCGATGACCCTCCGGGTGCCGAGCCTGCAGGAGCGGCTACAATAACGGGCTCATGCCCGCCAATCTCACTCCTGTTTACCGCAAAGCCGAAGAGGCCTATCGCAACGCCCGCGAACCGGCCGAGAAGCTCCTGCACCTGAAGGAAATGCTTCGGACCATTCCGAAACACAAGGGCACCGATCACCTCCAGGGCGACATCAAGCGCTGGATCAAGGAGATCACCGAAGAAATCGGCGCCGCCAAACAGGGCGGGAAGAAAAAAGGCCCGGTTCACACGATCCGGCCCGAGGGCGCCGCGCAGATTGCCCTGATCGGCGCGCCCAACGCGGGCAAATCACAGTTGCACTCGCAGCTGACGGGTTCCCGCGCCGACATTGGCCCCTACCCGTTCACCACCAAGCTGCCCCAGCCGGGAATGATGCCTTTTGAGGACATCTACTTTCAGCTCGTGGATCTCCCGCCGATCTCCGCCGACTACATCGAGGGCTGGATCGTCAATTCACTGCAACCGGCGGATGGCGTGCTGCTGGTGGTGGACTTAAACGATCCTGGCTGCGCCGAGCACATCGAGGCCATCCTTCGCCAGCTCGCGGAACGCAAGATCGACCTCCACAGCTACTGGCCCGGCCTGCGCGGCCCAAAGCCGGTTCCCGAACCCACCTTCGATGCGGAGGGTGAAGAAATCATCGCGGACCCGTTCCGCATCTCACTGCCGGCCATCCTCGTGGGCAACAAGAGCGAACTGGTCGACAGCCCTGAAGACGAGCTTCAGGTGCTTATGGAACTGCTGGAACTCGACTTCCCATCGCTGCACCTGTCAGCGCTCACCGGCGCCGGCTGCGACGCTGTTGGCCCACTGCTGTTCAAGGCTTTGCAGGTCGTTCGGGTCTACACCAAGCAGCCGGGGAAGCCCGCAGACAACGACCGGCCCTTTACCCTGCGCCGCGGTCAGACCGTGCTCGACGTGGCTCACCAGGTGCACAAGGACATCGCGTCGGCATTACGCTACGGCAAGATCTGGGGAACCGAGGTCTACGCGGGCCAGCAGGTAGGCCCCGAGCATGCCCTGGCCGACAAGGACGTCATCGAACTGCACATGAAGTAGGAGCGCCTTCAGGCGCGATGGGATAGGGACATGAGCTACCAACGCATCCGCCTGCAACCCCTCGCCGGTTCACTCGGCGCCATTATTCACGGCGTGGATCTGCGCCAGCCCCTCCCCGATGACACTTATCAGGAGATCAAGCAGGCCCTGCTGGAGAACCTCGTGGTGTTCTTCCGCGACCAGGACATCACCCCAGAGCAGCAAATCGCATTCGGACGACGTTTCGGCGACCTGCACGTGCACCCCTTCATTCCGTGCCTGCCTGGGTACAAGGAAATCATCCTGCTCCGCGCCAAAGACGGCGGAGTGGAGAATCTCCGGCTGGCCAACGCCTGGCACCCGGATCTGAGCTACACGAATGACCCGCCACTGCTGGGGATCCTGCGCTCCATCCGGCCGCCGTCGCGCGGGGGCGACACGATGTGGGTCAATCTTTATCGGGCTTACGAAACGCTGTCGCCGCGAATGCAGTCCATCATCGGCGAACTGTCCGCCTGGCACGACGTGACGAAAACCTACCGCCGGCAGGAACTTCAGGCGGACGGCGGGCCTGAACGCTATACCCAGACCTTCAAGAAGGCGCCACCGGTGCTCCAGCCGCTGGTTGCCGTCCATCCCGAGACGGGTCGGAAACTGCTCTACATCAGCGAACTCACCACCACCTACATCGAAGGCCTGCGCGAACAGGAGAGCAACGCGCTGTTACAGATGCTCTTCCAGCACATCGACTGGAAGGAACTGCATTGCCGCTTCTACTGGGAAAAGAATTCGATGGCGGTGTGGGACAACCGGTGCACGGCGCACTACGCCGTCGGCGATTACACGGAACCCCGCGAGATGCACCGGGTGACGGTGATCGGGTCGCAGCTGAACTGAGATTGCGCGGTCGCTCCTTCCGGCGTTCCTGCAAAGGGCCTGCTACTGTTTTTTCGGGCCGAACAGGCTGTCAGCGGCGGCTTTGGCCGCCGCCTCGGCCGCCGCCCCGGCAGCATCAAAGGCGCCCGCCCGGGGTTTGAACCAGTCACAGAAATTCGGGCGCTCCTTGTCGCGCACCTCCTCCGCATCGTCTTCCCGGCACTGTTTCGGCCGCGCCCGGTCCCAAGACCGGCACAGGCGGCACACGTGGACCGGGCTGCGACAGGCCACGCATTCTTCCGTGCGCCCGAGCGGCAGCCGGAGACTGGCCAGGGAGGCCCCGCACCGCCAGCACTGCAGTTCATCGGCCACGATTTTCCCCGTTGCCATCAGTCATGCGTTCCATTTTACTGTCGGGCGCCATCAAGCCATTGATGTAGTACTGAACGGGCCACCGGTGTCCGCCACCGCCGAATTGCTTCCGCGCCGGATCATTCGTGACATCTGTCGTTCGGGCGTGCTGTAACACTTCAGCGGTGGCCGGCGCAAAGTCGTCGGTATTGATGAACGCTTCAGCCTCGTCCGCACATTGCCCGAAGTGCCGTGCACCCCAGCCCGGATCGAGCGGCCCCCTTAAGCCAATCGGGTCAAGGAACGTCATCCGGATCCGGGCCGGCCGCCCGGGGCGTCCTGCGGTTGCCGCTCGATAGCTCTCGCACAGGGGTTCCAGGATGTAGGCGCCGGCGCTGTGCGCTATGAGGTGCACGGACTTGAGACTCGCCAGCTTGGCCAGTTCCACGCCCAGGCTCTCGCCGACCCGGATCCCATTGGCATACGTTCGGAGGCGGGAGTCGGAATGAGGCGACCAGTTGTAGCGCACGATTGCCGGCGCGGAACCGGTGCCGGGACGCACGCGCAGCCGGTCATCGAGTGCGATCAGGGTGGGCTCATCGCGACCGCCGCTGCCGTGGAACAGGAGCACGAGTTGCCGGGTGTCGGTCGCTGGCGCCAGAGGAGTGACAGCAAATCCTGCCGGCACTATGGCGTAAACCTGCATTGCGCCTGCAAGCGCGGCCAGGCCAGCGAAGGCGTACAGGCCGTTCCGGATCCACGCAGGCATCAACATTCCCTGCAATTGGGGAGTTAGAATAAAGATCCATTTTACAGCGGGAAGATTCGTCATGCCCGGCGACCAGATCAGCACACGCCAAGGTGGTGAACCCGACTTTTCGATCGGCAGTTTTTTTCTGCGCCTGCTCCTCGCCATTGGCATCGTCTTGCTGACTTTCAATCCGAGTGGTTTCTCATTCTTCCATTGGACGAAGGATGCCTTCCTGCACAGCGGCCTCGGGCCATTGCACCTGCTGGCCGGCATTGCGCTGCTGATCGGCTGGGTACTGTTCGTGCAGGCCACCCGCCAGTCGCTGGGCCTGCTCGGTATCGTGCTGGTGGCCAGCCTCTTTGCCGTGCTGGTCTGGATGCTGTTTTTCTACGACGTCGTGGAGTCCAGTTCCAGCGCCACAGTGACGTGGATTGTGCTGCTCGGCGTGGCGGTGGTGATGACGGTGGGAATGTCGTGGGCCCATCTGCGGCGCCGGCTGTCCGGCCAGGCGACCGTGGACGAGGTCAACCACTGACGAAGGTCGAGCACGCGGCCCGGCCCCGCGTTGCGTTGCGTTGCGTCACAAAGATCACCCGTTTGGATGACTACAGGGCCCACCCGCCTCAATAAACTCAACCGTGTCGGGCAGGCTATTCCCTACAGATATGAGGGGAATCCCGACCCAGCCCCCGGCCTTGCCCCACGCGGGCCGGGGGTTTGGTTATTCTTCCCCCAATGGGTGGCTGGTTCTGGCTTATCGCCCTCGGGCTCTTCCTCGTCCTGATCGGGCTCTACATGCACTGGAGCGTGGTGCTCCTCGGCGCCCTGTTGCCTTTTCTTCCGATCGTGGCCGAGCTGCTACGCCGCCGCCGGCGATAATCACAGCCGCTAGAAGCGCACCGTCGGCGCCACGTTGGCCAGCGACCAGACCTCGAACGGCACCAGCTGACTGGCGAACGGATCGCTGTAGAGCTGGTCGATCAGCCAGGTCTTGCGCATGAAGTCCTGTCGCGCCACGTCGTCGGCTGTCACTGCCGCACCCGCGCGCTTTGGAACGAGATCCAGATAGGCATCGGTGAACTTCTCGAACAGGCTTTCAATGAGGTCGTAGGAACGGGCCACATCCCCGGGAAACACCGGCGGCCCGTAGAACGAGACACCGGACGGGTCCGGCCTGCGGCGAAAGGCGGCCACCGTGTCGTCCGTGCCCTTGACGATGAGGCTGCGATAAACGGCAGGGTTCCTGTCGCGTTCGGCGAAGTGCGTGTCGACGACTTTCGTCAGTGCCTGCATGTCCGCCTCAACACGCGTGCCGTTCATCACGCCAAGCCAGCCGCCGGCGAAGCCCGTACCGTCCTCGTAGAACTGAAGCACAAGCGTCGCGTGCAGCATGCCAACCAGCGGTGTCTGCGGGTGCACGTCGATGGAATAGAAGCGGCCCCACACCAGCACACCTTCGCGTCGCCCGGGCTGGGTCTTCTTGCCCTCGGCAACCATGCGCCCCAGCTTCTCGATGACAGGTCCGCGGGTCACTCGAACGTCATAAATGGAGTCGTCCGTTTCGCGACTCAGGTGATCTGCGGGAACTGGCGTTCCCTGGGGGCCGTTCAGCGCCTGCGCCCGGGCAAAGTACTTCCGGTCGGCCCGCTCCATGAACCCCACCATCCGCAGCGCCACGGCCTGGTGTTCCGTTGACAGGAGGGCCAGCCGGCTGTCGGCCAGGGTGGTGCACGGCACGGTCAAGCCCCCGAACCACAAGGCGCATAACACTGACCATAACGCCGGCCGGAGCACCGGCCGGAGCGCCGCCACGGGCCGGGTTCGGGAAGGCTGGTTCTGTTCCACTTCATCACTCCGGAATATGCATGCAACCAATCTGTCTTTGTCACCACCGCGGGTCTGGCTAAGCTGACTGCCCAGTCCCATTCAGCTTCCCAATCTATGCCCATGGACACGACAGGACAAATGATTCTGGCCAACCGCCTGACTGATGGCCGCGTGGTCTTCCTCGCCGCCGATGGCCGCTGGGTCGACGATATTGCCGCGGGAGCTCTGACGACCAACGCTACCACGGCGCAGCGGCTGCTCGCCGAGGCCCGCCGGGCTGAGGACCAGAGCGCGGTTATCGAGCCGTACCTGATCGGCATCCGGGCAGCGGCCGGGGCTCGACAGCCGGTGTCGTTCCGAGAAGCCATCCGGGCCACCGGGCCGACCATTCGCACGGACCGCGCCGGCTGACGTCATGTACCGCTACGACGAATTCGATCACACACTGGTTGCCGAGCGCGTCGCCACCTTCCGGCGGCAAGTGCAGCGCAGACTCGGCGGCGAGCTCACGGAGGACCAGTTCAAGCCACTGCGACTGATGAACGGCCTCTACCTCCAGCTGCACGCCTACATGCTGCGGGTGAATATTCCTTACGGCTGCCTTTCCTCCCGCCAGCTGCGCAAGCTCGCTTTTATCGCGCGACGGTACGACCGGAACTTCGGCCACTTCACCACTCGCCAGAACATCCAGTTCAACTGGATCAAACTCGACGAAACACCGGATGTACTGGCGGCCCTGGCCGAAGTCGAAATGAACGCCATTCAGTCGTCCGGAAACTGCATACGCAACATCACGGCGGACCAGTTTGCGGGCCGTGCCCGCGATGAAATTGAGGATCCGCGCCCGTGGTGCGAATTGATCCGGCAGTGGTCGATCCTGCATCCGGAATTTTCCTACCTGCCGCGGAAGTTCAAGATTGCCGTGTCGGGCTCATCGAACGACCGGGCAGCCGTAAAACTGCACGACATCGGGCTGTACCTGCGTCGCAATACGGATGGCGTCGTCGGCTTCGAAGTGATCGTCGGTGGTGGCCAGGGGCGCCTGCCATACGTCGGCCACACCATTCGCCATTGGCTGGCAAAAGAAGACCTGCTCTCCTACCTGGAAGCGGTCCTGCGCATTTACAACCTGGGCGGCCGCCGGGACAACCCGCAGAAAGCCCGCATCAAGGTGCAGCTGAATGCCCTGGGTCCCGACGAATTCCGGCGGCTCGTCGACGAGGAGTGGGCTGCAATCCGGAGCAGCACGCTGCTGGCCGTCCCGCGCGCCGAGATCGAGCGGATCACCACCTACTTCGCTGATCCGGCGTGGGAGAATCTCGTCGACTCGCCGGCTGCACTTGCAGATCAGCGCTCGGCTGAGCCGGCCTTCGACGCCTGGTACGGGGCCAACGTCGTCCCGCACCGCGCGCCCGGCTATGCAATCGTCAACCTGTCCCTGAAGGCGCCAGGTATCGCCCCGGGCGACCTGACCGCGGATCAGATGGACAAGGTGGCCGATCTCGCCGACCGCTTCAGCCTGGGCGAGCTGCGCGTGTCGCACCGGCAGAATCTGGTCTTTCCGGATGTCCGGCAGAGCGACTTGCCTGACCTGTGGCACGAGCTGCAGTCAGTGTCGCTCGCCACGCCCAACATCGGCCGGCTCACCGACATCATTGCCTGCCCGGGACTCGATTTCTGCGCCCTCGCCAACGCCCGCGCTATCCCGGTGGCGCAGGACATCGGCCGGTATTTCGCTGGTTCAGCAACCCTCGACGACATTGGGGAACTCAGCATCAACATTTCGGGCTGCATGAACGCCTGTGGCCACCACCACGTGGGGAATATCGGCATTCTCGGTGTCGAGAAAAACGGTCAGGAGTTCTACCAGCTGACGCTGGGCGGCTCTTCCGGCGAGGATGCCTCGCTCGGTGAGCGCCTGGGTCGCAGCATATCGGCGGCGGAAGTTCCAATCGCGATCGAGGCCATCGTTGCGCAGTACAAGACACTGCGCGAAGGCGACGAGCGCTTCCTGGACACCTACCGGCGCGTTGGCATCGATCACTTCAAGGGTGCTGTCTACGGCGAGAGGCCAGAGCGCCGGAAGGCGGCAGCGTAATGGGTCTGATCCGCGATGGACGGCTCGTGCCAGATCCATTCACCAATGTATCGGGCCTCGAACAGCTGCCGGCCGGCGTCCCGTTAATCGTCAGTTTCGAGCAGTGGCAGGCGCACCGCGACGCGCTGCTGGCCGGGGGCCAGCCACTGGGCCTGCGCCTGAACAGTGATCAGCCGCCGCAACTCGTCGCTACTGATCTTCCGCACTTCACGGTAATTGCGCTGGATTTCCCGAAGTTTCGCGACGGCCGGGCCTACACCCACGCGCGAATGCTCCGGGAGCGCTTCGGGTTTTCTGGCGAGGTGCGTGCTGTGGGCGACCTGTTGCAGGAGCAGCTGCATTTCATGCAGCGCTGCGGATTCGATGCCTTCGAGGTGCCCGGAGTGGATCCGGAGCAAGCCTTTCGGACAATCGCCGGCGATCACACGGTCTGGTACCAGGCGACCAGCGACGCGCGTCCGCGCGCCCTCGATCTTCGCCAAAAAGGTACCGGACCTTAGTTATTTTAGTTATTTGCCGACTAGCAGGCGCGGCTACTTGTCGGGGGAGCGGATGGGTACCACGACGGGGCGCAGTCGTGGCTTGCGCCGCTTTGGCACCGACGCTTCCCTGCCCGCCGCTTCATCCGCCACGAGGATCGCGCGACGACGGGATACCAGCCCCGCCGGAAACGGCGCGCCGCCAGCGTAGAGGTCCACGACGACTCCCGCCTTGTCGGCACCCGTCACGAACCACACGATACTCCGCGCCCGGTTCAGCACCGGCAGGGTCAGTGTCATTCGCCGGTACCCGTTGTGTACTGTCGTCAGCCCAACGCTGCGGTCCATGATCTCGAGCACGGGATCGCCCGGAAACAGGGAGGCCGTGTGGCCGTCGCCGCCAAGCCCCAGATGAACCACGTCAAGGATGGGTGGATCACCCGCCACCTGCGCCAGTTCCTCGGCATAGGACCCCGCCGCGCCGGAGAGGTCCGCACGATCGACCCACATCGGGTGCAGATTTCGTCTCGGCAGCGGCCCGCGCCAGACGAGGACTTCGTCCAGTGCACCGAGGTTTCGCGCCGAATCGCCACGGGCGACCACACGCTCGTCGACCTGATAGACATGGATCGCCGACCAGTCGAGGGGCTCGCGAGCCAGGGCCTTTAACATTGGCAGTGGCGAATTGCCACCACTCAGGGCGATTGACGCCCGGGTGCGACGCCCGATCGCGATGCCCAGCACCGTTGCGATCAGCCGCGCCGCAACTCCGGCCGCCTCCGCAGCCGTCTTGGTAACTTCCAGCCGCATCCTGCTCCGTCCGCGCCGAACTCTAGGTTCCGCGCCCAATCCCGTTCTGGTTGGGGTTGTACCAGCCACCGAAGGCCGCGACCATGCGATCCGCCTCGCGGGGACCCCAGCTCCCCGGTTCGTAGCGATAGGCCGGGCCACCCTGGTTGATGATCGGATCGCAGATCTTCCACGCTGCCTCCACGCTGTCTTCCCGCGCAAACAGTGTGGCATCCCCGCCCATCGCATCGCCGATCAGGCGTTCGTATGCTTCCTTGGCCTCGGCCGTCGCGTTACAGACGTAGAGTTCCACCTCCT
>CAZPNN010000400.1:0-5527 GCA_964587605.1 uncultured Chromatiaceae bacterium | reverse complement strand
GCCGCGTGACGCTGCTCGGCGACGCCGCCCACCCGACCACGCCCTTTCTCGGCCAGGGGGCGGTCATGGCGCTGGAGGATGCGCTGCTGTTTGCCCGGGCTGTTGCCGCCGCCGGTTCGGTAGCCGAGGCGCTGGCCCGCTATGAAAAGGCGCGCGTCGCCCGCGCCAATCACGTCCTCCTGGCCTCTCGCGAGAATGGCATGCACCTGACCACCACCGATCCTGACCGGTTCGACCCGGCGTCGCACCGGAACGAGGAATCGCTGGACCTCGCCAGTTACAACGCGGTAACCACGCCCGTCTGAAATCCGCCGGGGCAACAAGAGTTATTAGCAATGCCTGATCTGAAGCCGACCCCGTTTCCCGCCCCCCTGCTGCCTGGCCCGCTCGATATCGTCGGTGATGTCCACGGTGAGCTTGATGCCCTGCACGACCTTCTCGCCAGGCTCGGCTACGGCCATGACGGCACACATCCAGACCGGCGCCATCTCGTTTTCGTCGGCGACCTGGGCGACAGGGGGCCTGACAGCCCGGGTGTGATCCGCCAGGTAGTGAGCATGGTGCAGAGCGGCCGCGCGCAGTGCGTGCTCGGTAATCACGAACTGAGCCTGCTGCGGGGAGCCAGGAAACCCGGCAACGGCTGGTTTTTCGCCACCGATCACGATCAGGCCAAGGGCGAATTCCCCGGTTGCCAGCCGGCCACGGCGGCCGAGCGCGAGTCTTTCGTCGGGTTTTTCGGCAGCCTGCCGCTGGCACTCGAACGGCCTGACCTGCGTATCGTGCACGCCGCGTGGCATCCGGAATCGCTCGCCATCCTCGACCGGGAACTCGTCTGCCATTCCGTGCTCGGCGTGTATGCGCAACACAAGGCGGCTGCCGACGAGTGGGCGAAGCAGTCAAATATCGGGGCAGAGGCTGACAAGGAGTATCGCAAGTGGAGCCGGCATCTTGCCGATGTCCAGGCAGAGGTCCCGCTGCTAAAGGCGGTTGGCCGCAATGACGAGTACTTTCAGATGTGCAACCCGGTCCGGGTGCTCACCTCGGGCGTCGAGCAACTCGCTGATCAGACCTTCTACGCGAGCGGCAAGTGGCGCATGGTGAACCGGGTGGCCTGGTGGGAGCACTACGACGACGACGTGCCCGTGCTCTTCGGCCACTACTGGCGCTGGGCCAGGCCCGACGGTGCAAACCTGTATTCGCGCGGCGAGCGCAATCTCTTCGCCGACGTTGCGCCGGATCAGTGGCTGGGACCGCGGCACAGTGCTTTCTGCGTGGATTATTCAGTGGGCGTCCGCTACCGCGAGCGCCCGCTCGCGGCGGGCGCTGGCTGGCGGGGGCGGCTCGGCGCCGTGCGCTGGCCGGAGCGGGAACTGGTTTTCGATGACGGCGAGCGTCTGCCGTTGCGCGACTGAAGAAAGTACGTAAAGACCCGGTAACCGCGGTGCCCAGCTCAGCCCGAACTGGCCTCAGACAGTCCAGTCTTCAACCACAAGCCCCTCGACACGCCGGAACTCGCGGACGTTGTGGGTCACGATCGTGAGTTGATGTTCAAGGGCGGTGGCAGCAATCAGCAAGTCGTAGGGACCGATGGGCTTGCCAATGCGGGAAAGTTTGCTGCGTAACCCGGCAGCGCGCTGCGCTTCCGCTGAGCCGAAGGGAATACTGGGAAGTACCTCCAGCAGGCGCAGCGTCAATTCCCCGGCTCTGGTTCCAGGCGTCAGGGCAATACCGAAACGCAGTTCGTGCTCGACGAGTACGGAAATACAAAGGTCGGCAGGCGGCGTTGCGAGTAGCTTGTGGAGGAGCCTCGGTGAGGTCTGACGGGCCCAGATACTGACAATATTTGTATCCAGCAGGTAGTGCATCAAGCCCTGCGCTTGCCGGCCACACGCTTGCGCATGCTGGCATTCATCCCGGCGCGGATTGCATCGAAGTCCGGTCCGGGGTCGCCGGTCTCCGGCACTGGACTCTTCATCCAGTTTTCCAGGTCGGCAGGCCAGACCTGGCGTAATTGTCGGGCCAGGTAGAGCTGGACCGCCTCCCGGATGATGCTGCTGCGGCTCAACTGCTGGCTCCGCGCGTACGCGTCGAGCTGCTTTAAGAGCGGATCAGGCAAGTGGACGCTGAAGTTCATAACGGTGGCCCTTCACATATGTTAGGCCATGTTAGGAACAGGCGGACATTGTGTCAATCCGGAAACCCGGGGAAATCGTCGGATTTGCGGCCTGCACCTCCCCGACCCTCCGCGCCAAAATGGCGACATGCCGGCTCCCACCCCGTCCCGCCTGCGCCTCCAGGGCGAAATACATCATGTCGCGCTTCGCGGCCACGATGGCCGGCCACTCTTCAGGACGAATCGGGACCGGGCAACTCTTGAGCGCATCATCGGCGAACTGCTGCAGGAATTCAGCGCCAGGGCGCACGCCTATTGCTGGATGACCAACCATCTGCATCTCGTGGTCGAGATTCCGCCGGAGCAGATGGAGGAATTTCAGAACGCACTGGTTGCCCGGTACACACTCCAGTGCAGCGGTTACAAGTCCCCGGGTGTGCCGCTCTTCGACCCGCCCGATCGGGCGTTCCGCGTGAATGCTGACGCCTATCTCCTCCAACTCGTCCGCTACGTCCACTTAAATCCGCTGCGCGCCGGTCTCGTCAGAAATGCGGCGGACTACCCCTGGTCGGGGCATCGGACCTATTTAGGCTTCGGCGGGCCACCGTGGCTGTCGACGGACCTGGCGTTCCGCCTTCTCGGTGGCGACCTCCTGCGGGCCGTCGCCGCGTATCGGGTCTTCGTCTCGCCGGTGGCCACTCGCGTGGATCGGGAAACGCTCGTGAGCTCAAGGTCCTACCCGGGCCGGTACTGATGTACCGTGCTTCATCCCGGCACCGGACCAAAGTGCACATGAAGTTGAAAAACAAGACGATCTGGATCACGGGCGCCTCCTCCGGCGTCGGCGAAGGCATGGCCACGGTGTTTCACCGTGAAGGCGCCGACCTCATCATCTCGGCACGCCGGCAGGCGGAACTCGAGCGCGTGAAGGCAGCGTGCACAACCGGCCCGGGCCGGGTGCACGTCCTGCCGCTGGACATCACGGATGCGGGTCAGCGGGAGGACGCGGCACGCGAGGTACTCGGCAAATTCGCGCGGCTTGATGTGCTGGTCAACAACGCCGGCATCGGCCAGCGCTCGGCAGCAAAGGACACCGGGCTCGAGGTGGACCGCCGGATCATGGAAGTGGATTTCTTCGGGCCGGTCGCGCTGACCAAGCTCGTGCTGCCGCGGATGATCGAGCAGAAAAGCGGCCACCTGGTCGTGACGTCATCGGTGGCAGGCAAGCACGCGGTGCCCCATCACAGCGCCTACTGCGCCGCGAAGCACGCCCTGCACGGCTACTTCGACACGCTGCGCATTGAGCATCTCGAGGACAACATCGACGTGACGATGCTGGTCATCGCTGGCATCAAAAGCAATGTCTTCCGCCACGCGCTAACGGGGGACGGCTCCGAGTATGGGGCAAGCACCTGGGACCAGGGCAACGGCATCAGCGCCGAGGCCTGCGCCGAGCGGGTCGTGGACGGCCTGCTGAACCGGGACTACGAACTCGTCATCGGCATCGAGGCGGCCCTGCAGGCCATGCGCATCCGGGAAAAAGACCCGGTCGCATTCGTGCAGCGCATGGCCGGCATGCTGAAGTGGATGGGCAGAGCCTGACGAGTCCGGTTTCGCAGGGGGCCGTCATGCGCCACACACTTGCGACGCGACGGCAGGACTATTATGCTTCCTATACACATCGAAGGTGTATCAATCATGCGCACCAATATCGTTCTCGACCCGAAACTGATTGCCCGCGCCATGAAGAAAGCCGGTTCGACCACCATGCGCGAGACCATCGACATCGCTTTACGCGAGTACGTCAGTAAGCCGGACTACGACGCGCTCCTGAAACTGGGCGGCAGCGGCGCGATTGATCCCGACTACGATCCGAAAGCGCTTGATCGACCAACTCGGCGGCCCGCACGCCGGTGATGGTCGACAGCTCCGTGTGGATTGCCCATCTGCGCGGGACGAACTCCGCTGCCGTCCGCCGGCTCGCCTCTGCCCTGAGCAAGAGGGAGCCGATCGGGCTGCCCGATATCGTCCTGATGGAAGTCCTGCGCGGCGCGCGGGATGCGCAAACCTTTCTGCACCTGGAACGGGCATTCCTGACTCTCCCCCGGTTCGTACCCGCGGACCCGAGGCAACTCGCGCGGAACGCCGCGCACCTGTACGCGCGCTGCCGCTGGGCTGGCTTCACTCCCCGCAGCGGCAACGACTGCCTGATTGCCTGCTGCGCGATCGAAGCCGGAGAACCACTGTTGCATGAGGATCGCGATTTTCGCTCCATCGCAGAGGTTGAACCGGCCCTCGTGCTGGTCAGCTAGAGTTCAACATGCCGGCTAGGCTTTGAAGTACTGAAGAAGCCACAACGCCGCCATGCCGACGATGATCGTCGGCATGACCTTCCTGAAGCGCCACGCCACGAGGATCGCCAACACGCCGGCGATCAGGCGGTAATTGTCGAGGCTCGTGAACACCTGGCCGTCCTTTACCAGTAATTCCGGGAACACAATCGCAGCCAGCACCGCCGGCGGCACCAGGTTCAGGGCTCTCTGCGCGAACGCTGGCATTGGCCAGCTCGCCAGTAGCGAGATGAACGAAAGCCGGATCAGGAAGGTCAGCGCGCCGGCCACAATAACCACCAGCCAAAGATTCACCGGCGCAACCTCCAGGTCAGCATGCCGGCAGCGATGCCGCAGACCGCGGCGAGCATCAACCCGAGCTTGTACGGCAGGCCAAAGGCCGCGACGGCGACACTGCCGCCCACCAACGCCGCAACCACGTCGGCCCGTGTGCCGAGTGCTGGTATCAGCAGCGCGATGAAGGTCAGCGCCAGGGTGAAATCCAGTGACCATTCGGGCGGAATCCCGGTGCCGAGGAAGATGCCCACCGCCGTGCTGACCTGCCACGTGACCCACAAGGCCACGCCGGCGCCGAGAAAATACCAGTGGCGGTCCGGCTCGCCGGCATTGCTTCGATAGTGGGTAATGGCGACGGCGTAGGCCTCGTCCGTCAGCAGGTAGGCGAGCAGCCACTTCCATGCCCTGGGCAGGTCCCGGACATGTCCCGCGATGGAAGCACTGTACAGCGCGTGCCGGAGGTTGATGACGACGGTCGTGAGGACGAGCACCAGGCCCGATGCGCCGGCACCGATCAGCTGGGCAGCGACGAATTGCGCCGAGCCGGCGAAGACAATCAGTGAAATCGCCTGCGCCAGTACCACGGGAATCCCCGCGCCGACGGCCAGCACGCCGTAAATGACACCGAAGGGTGCCGCGCCAATCAGGATCGGGCCGGTGGCCTTCAGGCCCGCGAAAAACTGTGTTCGGGCGCTGCTCATGGTTGCCGCCGCTCGCCTGAAGTCTCCGGCCCGGCTCAGCCCCCCAAAACGCGAATCAGCCGCGCGCAGAATTGCCCTGCGTCGAA
>CAZPNN010000399.1:0-1747 GCA_964587605.1 uncultured Chromatiaceae bacterium | reverse complement strand
TGATTCTCCAGCACCTGGGCCTGGGTGCCGTGCTCGATGATCTCGGTGTCGTGCCCGGGCGAGGCGCCGTGAAGGACTACCGGAACGGCAGGACACTCGTGGATATCGCGCGGGGAGCGACGCAGGTCGAGCGCTTCGGCGCGCCCTACTGCCAGATCCATCGCCACGATTTACATCAGGCACTGGTCGCGGCGGTGCGCAGCGCGGATCCGGGCTGCCTGCATCTGGGCTGCTCGCTTCAGGATTTCGGCCAGGACGATGCGGGCGTTACGGCGCTCTTCGCCAACGGCCAGACTGCCCGGGGCGACGTGCTGATCGGCTGCGACGGCATCCGTTCGACGGTGCGGGCGCGGCTGTTTGGGGCCGAGAATCCCCGCTTCACGGGCTACGTTGCCTGGCGCGGCCTGGTGCCGATCGAGCGCCTCACCGCGTCCATGCTGGTGCCGGACTCGGCGGTCTGGATCGGTCCCGGACATTTCCTGACCCGCTACAAGATCCGCCGCGGCGAACTGCTGAATTACATTGCCATCGCGCGGACGAAGAGCTGGGTGGAGGAAGGCTGGTCGGTACGCTCCACGGTGGAGGCGCTACTGTCCGAGTTCCGGGATTTCGAACCCACCGCCCGGTCGATCCTGATGGCCACCCCGCCCAACCAGTGCTTCAAGTGGGGCATTTTCGACCGGGATCCGCTGCCCACCTGGACGACCGGCCGCGTCACCCTGCTCGGTGATGCGGCCCACCCGACCACGCCCTTCCTCGGGCAGGGCGCGGCGATGGCCCTGGAAGATGCGCTGGTGCTGGTGAGGGCCCTCGTCGCGGCCGCGTCTGTCCCTGAGGCACTGGCCCGCTACGAACAGGCCCGGGTGGCCCGCGCCAATTTCGTTGTCGTGGCGTCCCGGGAGAACGGTATCAACCTGACCACCACCGACCCCGACCGTTACGACGAAGCAACGCACCGGAACGAGGAATCGCTGGACCTTGCCAGCTATAACGCGGTGACGGTGCCGGTATGAGTCCAGGCACCTTGCTGCCCGGCCCGCTCGACCTTGTCGGCGATGTTCACGGCGAGCTCGACGCGTTGCTGGCCCTCCTCAACGGCCTCGGCTACCGGCGGGACGGCTCCCACCCGAACCAGCGGCGCCTCGTCTTTGTCGGTGACCTGTGCGATCGGGGTCCGGACAGCCCCGGCGTGATTCGCCTTGTCGCCGGTCTGGTGGCAGCGGGTCGCGCCCAGTGCGTCCTGGGCAATCACGAGCTCAACCTGCTGCGCGGATCACCCAAGCCCGCCAATGGCTGGTTCTTCGCTACCGACCACGACCGGGCCACGGGAAAGTTCCTCGGTTCCCAGCAGGCAACAACCACCGAACGAGCGACGTTTACTGATTTTTTCGCCGGGCTGCCGCTGGCCCTGGAGCGGGCGGATCTGCGGGTGGTCCATGCGGCGTGGCACGCGGAATCGCTCACCACTCTCCACCGGGAACTTCGCGAGCACACGGTGCTTGAGGTCTACAGTCAGCACGCCGCCGCGTCCGAGCGCTGGGCGGTGCAGGCACACGTCGCAGCAGGCGCGAACCAGGAATACCAGGACTGGGGCAAGTACCTGACCGCCGAAGACAAGGAGGTTCCCCTGCTCACAGCCATCGGCACGCTGGACGAACACTTCCAGATGTCCAATCCGATTCGTGTGCTGACGTCCGGCGTCGAGCGGGTTGCGAGTGAGACCTTCTTCGCCAGCGGCAAGTGGCGG
>CAZPNN010000398.1:0-4239 GCA_964587605.1 uncultured Chromatiaceae bacterium | reverse complement strand
GCCGCCACTCCGGGTGGAGATGCATTGTGGTGGTGGGGGTTTCAAAGTGCAGATGAAGCGGGCAGACCGCAGCGGGGCCACAGTCGCCGTGATCGTCGGCGAAGATGAGGTTGCCGGCGGAACTGCCGTGGTAAAGCCGCTGCGCGCCGAAGTCGAACAACAAAAGGTTGCCGTGGCGGACTTGACTCGTGCCATCGCCCCTTACCTTGCCAAACCTGAACTTTGATGGGAATGCAGTCGTGGATGAGTTACTGACAGATCAACAACAGGCCGAGAAGGTCAGGAGCTGGGTGCGCGAGAACGGCATCTTCCTCGTGGCTGGTCTGGCCCTCGCCCTCGGCGGGCTGTTTGGCTGGAATCAATGGCGCCATTATCAGGAGCGCCAGGCCGAGGAGGCGTCCGAACTCTACGAGACCTTCCTGCAGTCGGCTCGCGCCAATCAGCTGGAACAGGCGGAGTCGGGTATGGCCAAACTGGCCGCTGAGTTCGGCTCGTCTCCCTATGCAGATCACGGCCGGCTGGTCATGGCGCGCCTGTACCTCGATCAGGGTAAACCAGAGCCTGCAGCCGAGGCGTTGCGGAAGGTGGTCGGCACCGGAGTGTCGCCGGAAATCCGCAATATTGCCCGCCTGCGGCTCGCGCGTTTGCTGATCTACCAGGAAAAGTATGACGAGGCGCTGAAGACCGTCGATGACCCCCGGTCGCAGGCGTTTGCACCGGCTTTCCACGACGTGCGTGGTGATGTGTATTACGCAATGGGCAAGCTTCCAGAAGCGCGCAGCGAGTACGAGCAGGCACTGAACGGCGATCTGGCCGCCAAAGTGATTGAGCGTACCTACGTGCAGGCCAAGCTCGATGATCTTGGTGGTGCCACGGCAGACCTCGCCGTGCTGCCTGCCGATTCGCCAGCGCCGTGATGAACGGCTTGTCGGCACAAGCCTTGCCGCCATGGGCAAGGACCGCGGTACTCGCTCTCGTTCTGGGCGCGCTGGTTGTCCCGAACGCCGGTTGCAGCGTGTTTGGCGGCGACGACGAGGAAGAGCAACCGGCTGAACTGGCCAGGTTCAAGCCAACGATTCGCATCAAGAAGGTCTGGAGCGCAAACCTCGGTAGCGACAGTGAGTCCCTGCGCCTGGCACTTCAGCCGGCGTCCGACGGGGCGCGGGTCTTTGCTGCCGCCCACGACGGCAGGGTTTCCGCCTTCGACGCCGAGACGGGCAAACGCCTGTGGCGGCAGAAAACCAAGCTTCCGCTTTCGGGTGGCCCGGCGACCGACGGTGAGGTGGTGGTGCTCGGGTCGAGCAACGGTGAAGTGGTCGCCCTGAACGCGGCTGATGGCCGGCAGCGCTGGCAAACGAACGTTTCGAGCGAAGTCCTGGCAGCCCCGGCGATTGCCGGTGGTGTCGCTCTCGTGCGCACCGTGGATGGCAAGCTGGCGGCGCTCGACCTGACCGATGGCAGGCAACGCTGGTTTGTCCAGCAGTTGATGCCGCGTCTCACTGTGCGTGGTACGGGCGCGCCCGTCGTGATGAAAGACACGGTCTTCGTTGGTTTCGACAATGGCAAGCTGGCGTCCTACTCGCTGGCTGACGGCTCCGTCGGTTGGGAAGTGCTGCTCGATCCGCCGGCGGGCCGCAATGAAATCGAGCGACTGGCCGACATCAATTCGACGGTCCGGACCATCGGGGAGGATCTGTACGTGGTCGGGTATCGTGGTCAGCTTGCGTCGGTCGCGGCAGAGTCGGGCCAGGTCATGTGGTCCCGGGATGTCCGGAGCTACGAGGGCCTCAGTGTGGATCTGCAGAATGTTTACGTGTCTGGTGCGGACAGTGAGCTCACGGCCATGTCGAGGCAGACTGGCAGCGATCTCTGGAAGCACGAGCAGTTGAAGCTTCGCGATATTTCCGGTCCCACCGCTTACCAGAATTCCGTCGTGGTCGGTGACTTCGAGGGGTATGTGCACTTTTTCGACACCGCCACCGGCGAACTACAGGCGCGTGTTCGTGCTGGCAGTGACCGGGTCATGTCACCGCCAGTGGTCGTGAACGAGACGCTGTACGTGCAGACTGATGGCGGAGACCTGGCTGCCTTTCGGCAGCTTGCGAAATAGCGGCCCACTGACGTGCTGCCGGTCATTGCACTCGTCGGCCGACCCAACGTCGGCAAGTCCACGCTTTTCAATGCGCTTACCGGCACACGGGCTGCGCTGGTCGCGGACTTTCCCGGCCTGACCAGAGACCGCCTCTACGGTTATGCCACCCTGGCCGGCCAGCAGGCGATCGTCATCGACACCGGTGGACTGACCAGCAAGATTGATGCGCTCCGCACCCTTATTGAACGGCAGGTGGCCTACGCGGTTGCCGAGGCCGATGTCGTCGTGCTGGTGGTGGAAGCCGCGGACGGACCCTTGCCTGACGACCACGCCATCGTGGCCCGTATCCGCAAGGCGGGGAAGCCGGCGGTGCTGGCGATCAACAAGTCGGAGGGGCGGGAGCCGCTGCAGCTCGGCGCCGCCTTTTACGAACTGGGTCTCGGCGAACCGGTTGCCATCTCGGCGCTGCAGGGCGACCGGCTGGCGTTGCTCGCCACGAGAGTGCTGGCGGAGATGCCAGCCGCCCCGGCCGGGGCCTCCGACGAAGCAGCGCCGCCCTCTCTGGCCGGCACCCGCATCGCCGTCATCGGCCGCCCCAATGTCGGCAAGTCGACGTTGATCAACCGCTACCTCGGCGAAGAGCGTCTGCTGACCTCGGACGAAGCCGGCACCACCCGCGACAGCATCCAGGTGTCCTTCAGTCACGACGAGCACAATTTCGTGCTGGTCGACACGGCAGGTATCCGCCGCAAGGCCCGGGTTGACGAGATGATCGAGCGCTTCAGCATTGTGAAGTCGTTACAGGCACTGGAAGAGGCCGACGCCGTGCTGCTGCTGCTGGATGCACGGACTGGCGTCACCGAGCAGGATGTATCGCTGATCGGACTCGCCCTGGAGCGGGGCAGGGCGCTCGCGATTGGTATCAACAAGTGGGATCGCCTGCCGACGGACCAGCGTGAGCAGGTGCGCAGTGACCTGGATCGCCGGCTGCCATTCCTCGACTTTGCCGATATCCACTACATCTCGGCGCTGCACGGCACGGCCATCTACGATCTGCTCGGGAGCGGGCGGCGGGCGGCCGAAGCGGCTGTCCGGGACCTGGCGACACCCGAGCTGAACCGGGTGCTGAAAGACGCCGTCCAGGCCTATCCCGCACCGATGGCAAACCGGAGCCGGATCAAGCTGACTTACGCCCACCAGGGCGGGCGCAGGCCGCCACTGATCGTGGTCCACGGCAACCAGACCGATGCCTTGCCACAGAGCTACCGCCGTTACCTGGTCGGCTGTTTTCGCAAGGCCTTCCGGCTCCGCGGCACGCCGATTCGTATCGAGCTGCGGACCGGGAAGAACCCGTTCGCCGGCCGGCGCAACAAGCTCACACCGCGGCAGGTGAAACGGCGCGAGCGCGTGCAAACCCGGGGCAAGAAGCGCAATTGAGCTCCATATACATATAACCAATCGGTGGAGCGCGCGCCGCACTGACCCTGCGCTTAAATCGGCATAATGCTGGCGCAATGACGACGGCACGCAAACTCAGCCAGTTTCCCGGACGCTTCGAGATGCGACGGGGCGGTTACCTGGACCGGCCGGTGATTGCCTACGAAACCTGGGGCCAGCTCAGCGAGGCCCGCGACAACGCCATTATGATTTTTACCGGTATGTCGCCGTCGGCGCATGCCACGTCGTCGCCCGACGACCCTTCGTCCGGCTGGTGGGAGGAGATGGTGGGTCCTTCGCGGCCGATCGACACCCGCCGCTACTTTGTAATCTGTATCAACTCGCTGGGCAGCTGCTTTGGGTCCACAGGACCGGCATCGATCGACCCGGCGACCGGCAAGCCGTACGGAGTGTCCTTTCCGGTGCTTAGTCTGGAGGACGTGGCCAACGCCGGTAAGTTTGTCGTGGATCAGTTTGCCATCGAGCGCTTGCACACTGTCGTAGGAGCTTCGATGGGTGGCATGACGACACTGGCATTCGCCATCCAGTATCCGGCGATGACACGAAATCTGGTGCTGCTGTCGACGGCGGCGCGCGCACTGCCATTCTCGATTGCCGTGCGCTCGCTCCAGCGCGAGATGATTCGTCGTGATCCGGCCTGGGCGGGCGGCAGCTACGCCGCCGGAGCTGGCCCGATTACCGGCATGCGG
>CAZPNN010000397.1:0-1652 GCA_964587605.1 uncultured Chromatiaceae bacterium | reverse complement strand
AGCGATTCCCGCCACCGGCGGGGGGCGAGGAAATATCCGGCGCGCAATTTCGAGTGGGGCGATGACGGCCGCGTTCGTTGCATCGCTCACTGTCTCTCCAGTGGCCCAGGCCTACCTGGATCCCAGCACGGGCAGCATGATTCTGTCGGCCGTCGTGGGACTCTTTGCCACCCTCGGCCTCGCCCTGAAAACCTACTGGTACAAGTTCCGGAACCTGCTGATCCGCCGCCCGGAGGCCGCCCCTGAAACCCAACGGGATGCGACGCACCAGGATGGGACAAATCGCAGCGTGGCGGACTCCGGTCAGGGCAACCGGCCTTCCTAGGCCGCTGCTCCCGGGAGCCCTGGATTGGCCAGCCTCCGGCAGCTACGCAAGCAGCTCCGCGGGCAGCCGTTTTTTAAGCGTGGCAAGCGACTGCTACGACGACTGACCGGCCGCGAACTCTGGTTGCGGCCCGAACTGCGCGAGCCGGTGCGGCATTCTGCCGGCTGGCTGCTGTGTCACGAGCGGATACCGCGCGGCGCGCTGGTGTTCGGCCTTGGCGTCGGCCACGACATCGATTTCGAACTGGGCCTGATCCGGGACCATGCTGCCATCGTGGAAACCTTTGACCCCACGCCATCCAGTACCGCGTGGCTGCAGGCCCAGCAGCTGCCACAGGGTTTCAGGCACCACCCCTGGGCCGTGGTCGCGACCGATGGCGCCATCCAGCTTGAGGAACGCAAGGCGACGCGAGCCGGGAGTGCACCGATGCTGAGTGTCGTGTCGTCAGGTCGGAGCAACGCCGGGACAATCACGGCGGAGGGTTACCGGCTCAGCAGCGTAGTGGCACGCTTGCAGTGTGGCGTCCCGGACCTGCTGCGCATGGACATCGAGGGTGCCGAGTACGCCGTGCTGGACGACATGCTCGCAACCGGTTTTCTCCCTCAGCAGTTGCTGGTGGAGTTTCACCACCGGTTCCCGCAGGTCGGACTCGAGGCCACGCGTCGCGCCATTGCGGGATTGCGTGGCGCCGGCTACCGGATCGCCGCGGTCAGCGATACCGGTCGTGAAGTCACCTTCCTGCGCGCCGGCTGACCACCCCGTGATGACCCCGCGGTGATGGCCCGCCGGTGATGTCCTGGTTTCGCGAGTGGCGGGAGTACCGCGCTTTCCGGCGGGTGCCGCGGGCTGAACGGCGGATCGTGTTCCTCTCTGAAAGCGCCCAGGACTGGCATCACTTCGCGCCCGTGATCCGGCACCTGACGGACGAGCTCGGCGAAGCGGTGCTTTACGTCAGTTCTGAAGCCGCGGATCCGGGGCTCCGGCAGGCTTCACCGCGCATCCGGGGATTTTGCGTCGGCAAGGGCTTCTGGCGCATCACCTTCTGCCAGTTTCTGGATGCCGACTTGCTGGTGACGCAGATCCTCGATTTCGGCAATCTCGACCTGAAGCGATCCGTGCACCCGGTGCACGTCGTGTACCTGTTCCACTCGCTGATCAGTACCCACATGGCAGACCGGGCAAATTCCTTCGACAGCTACGACACCATCCTGTGCGCCGGTCCGCACCAGATGCGCGAGATCCGCCGGCGTGAGGAACTGCACGACCTGCCGGCCAAGCAACTGATTCCCCACGGCTACGGGCGGCTGGAGGAGCTGCTCGCGAACCG
>CAZPNN010000396.1:0-5292 GCA_964587605.1 uncultured Chromatiaceae bacterium | reverse complement strand
TCGAAATACTTCGTCGTGCTGTGCACGACCATGTCTGCCCCCAGTTCCAGCGGCCGCTGGTAGTAGGGCGTGAGAAAGGTATTGTCGACCGCATGCGGAATTCTGTGCTCGCGCGCCACGTCCGACACGGCGCGAAGGTCGGTGAGCTTCAGCGTCGGGTTGGCTGGCGTTTCGGTGAGGATCAGTTTCGTGTTCTTGCGGATCGCCTTGCGCACATTGGTGGCGTCGGACGTGTCGACGAAGGAAAACTCCACGCCAAAACGTGAATAAATCTTGGTGCTGAGCCGGTAGGTGCCGCCGTAGACCACGTCCGAAACGATCGCGTGGTCGCCGGCACTCAGATAAGCCATGAACAGGCCATTGATCGCAGCCATGCCCGTGCCGAAGCAGATCGCGTCGAAGCCGCCCTCGAGATCCGTCAGCTTGTTCTCGAGCGCACGCACGGTGGGATTCGCCGAACGCGAATAGGAGTAGCCCTTCTCCAGGTAGCGATCCACGGACGCCTGGACGTAGGTTGTCGTCTGGTAAATCGGCGTGAGAATGGCCCCCGTAACCGGGTCCGGCACCACGCCGCTGTGGACCTGTCGGGTGGTGAAGCCGGGCTTCTTAGTGGTCATTGGCAGGCACTCGCTCCAGGGGGCGGCGATTGTACGGTAGGAGCGCCTTCAGGCGCGACTCTATACGCCGTAGCTCGCGGCTGGTGATGGGAGACCCTGCCCGCTCACGACTCGCGGACTCGATGCTCACGGGCAGGGTCTCCCATCACCAGCCGCTGAGGAGGCGTGCGTTCGCGCCTGAAGGCGCTCCTACCGCTCTAGAACTGGTCGTCGGTAAGCGCCAGCAGCGTGTCGGGACCGGACTGCAGGGCGCGCAGATGCGCCGTGGCCAGCGGCTGGAACTGTTCCGCGTAGAAGCGGGCCGTGATGATCTTGGCCTTGTAGAACTCCGCCTCGGGACCGGTTGATCCCGCCGCCAGTCGCTGGTGGGCAATCAGAGCAGCACGCGCCAGCTGCCAGCCGCCAGTGACCGTGCCGAGCAACATCAGCAGGTGGTACGAGGCAGCGCCCGGCGCGGCCGGATGCCGGGCGTGATTCGCGGCCAGCCAGGCCCCGGCCGCCTCGATCGCCTTGCGGCCCTCAGTGAGACCCGTGGCGATCACCGCGAGCCCGGCAACCTTGCCCAGGTCCGCCTCGAAGCTCCGCACTTCAGTGATCAGCGCCTTCAGCGACTCCCCGCCATCGCGCAGGATCTTGCGACTGACGAGATCGTTGGCCTGGATGCCGGTGGTGCCCTCATAGATGGTCGTGATGCGGGCGTCACGCATGTATTGCGCAGCACCCGTCTCTTCCACGTAGCCCATGCCACCGTGGATCTGCACGCCGATCGACGTGAGCACCTGCCCCATCTCGGTGGACCAGCCCTTGACCACGGGTGTCATCAATTCGACGCGCGACTGGTGCTGCTCGCGAGCGGCCTTGTCCGGGTGGCGCCTGCTGAGATCAAGATCCGCGGCGGTCACGTAGGCGATGCTGCGCATCGCCTCGATGTAGGCCTTCATGGTCAGCAGCATGCGGCGCACGTCGGCGTGCCGAATGATCGGGGCCTGGCCTTTTTCTCCCGCAACCCGGCCCTGCACCCGCTCGAGGGCGTAGGCCCGCGCCTGCTGGTAGGCACGCTCGGAAACAGCGACGCCCTCGAGGCCAACACCGAGTCGTGCGTGATTCATCATCGTGAACATGGCGGCGAGCCCATTATTCAGTTCACCTACCAGATGACCCTCCGCGTTGTCGAAGGCCATTACACAGGTCGGGCTGCCGTGAATACCCAGCTTGTGCTCGACTGAAATCGGGCGCACGCCATTACGACCGCCGATTGTGCCGTCTGCCTTCAGCAGAAATTTTGGAACGACAAACAGCGAGATTCCCCGCACACCCGGCGGCGCATCTGGCAACCGGGCGAGCACGAGGTGCACGACGTTTTCCGTCATGTCGTGGTCGCCCCAGGTAATAAAGATCTTCTGCCCGCTGATGCGATAGTGATCGCCGTCCGGCACGGCCTGCGTGCGCAGCGCCGCCAGGTCCGTACCGGCCTGGGGCTCGGTCAGGTTCATCGTGCCGGTCCACTCGCCGGCCATCATCTTTGGCAGGTACGCCTGGCGCAGCGCCTCGCTGCCGTGGGCCTCGATGGCACGTGACGCGCCTTCCGTCAGCAACGGGCACAGTGACCACGCGAGGTTGGCGGAGCACCACATTTCCTCGACAGCCACGCCGAACAGGAAGGGAAGGTTCTGCCCGCCGAACTCCTCGGGCGCCGTGACCCCCGCCCAGCCACCGGACTGATATTCCTTGTAGATTGCCTTGAACTCGTCGGGCACAACGACCCCGCCGTTCTCCACGCGGGTGCCTTTCTGGTCGCCAATCTGGTTGGTGGGGCCGATGACCCTCGCCGCCAGCCCGGCCGCCTGCTCGAGGATGGCCTCGGCCATGTCGGCCGTCGCCTCGTCAGAGCCGGGCAGCTGGGTAATCCGGGCTAGACCCGCAAGGTCGCGGATCGTGAAAAGCATCTCCCGGACGGGAGCCTGGTATTCGGACATGGGCCTGACTCTTTGTTTTTATGACCGTAGGAGCGCCTTCAGGCGCGACTTGCAGAGCCGTGACTGTATCGCGGCTAAAGCCGCTCCTACAAGCCGGGATCGCGGCTTGCGCCGCTGCTACCCGGCCTTCTGGCGCGATTCGCGCTTCCGGTCCGTCTCCAGCAGCAACTTCTTGCGCAGGCGAATGCTGGTGGGGGTGACCTCCACCAGTTCGTCGTCGTCGATGAACTCGAGCGCCTGTTCCAGCGACAGGCGGATCGGCGGTGTCAGGATGAGATCCTCATCCGTACCTGCTGCCCGGATATTGGTGAGCTGCTTGGCCTTGGTGGGATTCACGACGAGATCGTTGCCGCGGCTGTGGATACCGCACAGCATTCCCTCGTACACCGGGTCCGCATGACCAAGAAAGAGCCGCCCGCGTTCCTGCAGGTTGAACAGCGCGTAGGCCAGGGCCTTGCCGGCCACCATCGACACGAGCACGCCGTTGTTCCGCTGGCCGATGGGTGCGGCAATGCGCCGGTCGTACTGGTCGAAGACATGGTAGATGAGGCCGGTGCCGGCGGTGCAGGTCAGGTACTCGGTACGGAACCCGATCAGTCCGCGCGCCGGAATGCGGTACTCGAGACGTAGCCGGCCATTGCCGTCGGGCGTCATGCTCAGGAGTTCGCCCTTGCGCTCGGCGAGCCGGCTCATCACGGCGCCCTGGTAATCCTCTTCGAAGTCCACGGTGAGCTGCTCCCAGGGCTCGCAGAGCTCACCGTTAATCTCCTGCAAGATGACTTCCGGCCGGGACACGGCCAGCTCGTAGCCCTCCCGGCGCATGTTCTCGATGAGGATGGACAGGTGCAGTTCGCCACGCCCCGATACCTGGAACTTGTCCGGGTCCCCGGTGGGCTCCACCCGCAAGGCCACGTTGTGCTTCAGCTCCCGCTCCAGGCGTTCCTTGATGTGGCGGCTGGTGAGGAACTTGCCCTCCTTGCCGGCGAACGGCGACTTGTTCACCTGGAAGGTCATCGTGATGGTGGGTTCGTCCACTTTCAGCGGTGGGAGCGCTTCCGGATGCTCGCGGTCACAGACGGTATCCGAGATAAAGAGTTCCTCGATACCGCTGAACACGACGATGTCGCCGGCACTCGCCTGGTCCACCTTGTACCGATTGAGACCGAGAAAACCGTAGAGCTCGCCGAGCCTGCCCATCCGGACCTTGCCGTCGGCGCCTGCAATGCTGATCGTGGTGCCGGCCACCGCCCGGCCGCGCGTGATACGGCCGATTCCGAGCATACCCACGTAGGAGTCATAGTCGAGACTCGAGACCTGAAGCTGCAACGGACCTTCCGGGTCCACTACCGGTGGCCGGACGTGCTGCACGATGGCCTCGAAGAGCGGCGTCATGTCGCCCTCGCGGACGCCGGGCTCCAGCCCCGCGTACCCAATAAGGGCCGAAGCGTAGATCACCGGGAAATCCAGCTGTTCGTTGGTGGCGCCGAGGCGGTCGAACAGCTCGAAGGTCTGGTCCAGCACCCAGCCGGGGCGGGCGCCATCCCGGTCGATCTTGTTGATGACAACGATCGGCGTGAAGCCCTGGGCAAAGGCCTTCTGGGTCACAAAACGCGTCTGGGGCATCGGCCCGTCCACGGCATCGACGAGCAGCAGGACGCTGTCGGCCATGGACAGCACGCGCTCCACCTCGCCACCGAAGTCGGCATGGCCCGGCGTATCGATGATGTTGATCCGGTAGTCCTGCCAGAGGATGGCGGTGTTCTTCGCCAGGATCGTGATGCCACGCTCTTTCTCGATGTCGTTCGAGTCCATCGCGCGCTCGGGCAACTGGAAGCGGGCGTCCAGCGTGTTCGACTGGCGCAGCAGCTTGTCCACCAGCGTGGTCTTGCCGTGGTCGACGTGCGCGATGATTGCGATATTCCGGAGCTTCGAAGGCGCCGGGGTCGTCAGGTTATTCATGGGGGCAGCCGGGGGGACGAATGGCCGCGAATTATAGAGGGGCGGCGCGTCAGAAGCACACTATCTGTGATCCGCGTCCCGGCCGATACTTGCAGCTCCCGGTGTAGACTCTGTGCCGGGCGCGGCTTAGGGCTTTGGACTAATGGCACTGCAGCGCAGTCTTTTGCGGGTGTTTCTGCTGGCGCAGGCGGCGTTCGCCGTGAGCCTCGCCGGCAGTCTCACCGGTTGCAGCAGCGCACCCCGGGCACCCGAAACCAGCGCAAACATACCGGTCCCGGCCGACGCCGTCCGCATCCAGGTCGTCTTCACGGCCATGCAGATGGTCGGTGTGCCGTACCGGTGGGGCGGCGCAACCCCCCAGGGCTTCGACTGCAGCGGCCTGGTGCAGTACGCGTATTCCAACGCCGGCCTGCGATTGCCACGCACCGCGGCGGCGCAGATGAACGCCGTGACCCCGTTGACCCTGGAAAACGCCGAAGCGGGCGACCTGCTGTTCTTCCGCGACGGCAGACGCACATCCCACGTGGCGATCTACCTGGGCCAGGGCCGCTTCGTGCACGCACCGAGCACGGGCGATAGCGTCTCCCTGGACAGCTTCAGCAATACCTACTGGCGAATGCGGTTTGCGCGGGCCGGACGGGTGGAGCCGGTCAGCTAAGCTTTAGTCAGGCGAGCACGCTCACCAGGTTCGCCACGGCGAGCGCGAGGATCACGAGCCACGTCGAGAGAATTCCGGTGAA